>NZ_JBHTST010000055.1:0-46537 GCF_042794995.1 Streptomyces sp. NPDC056503 | reverse complement strand
TTCGTTCCTGTTTCCAGGCCCTCCGGGCGCTTCCTTCGTTTCCGACTCTATCAGATCTTTCCGATCCGATTTCCTCGGTGCTTTCCGGTCCCTTTTGCTTTCGCTCCGGGCCCTTCCGGCGTTTCCGACTCTATCAGAGCCTTTCGGCGCCTGATTCCCAGTCGGAGGGAATTTGTCTTCGCGGCTGTTCGGGCCGTTCCGACGAGTGAGACATTAACGGATTCCCTGCTCCCGACGCTAATCGGGGGATTCCTCATTCCTTCGGAACCGCACGGAAAGCAGGACGGCACGACGAATCGCAACCGTCAGGCTGTGCGGATCTTGCGGAGTGGCTGTCCGGGGCCGACCGGGGCCGGTGCTCACGTCGGACAACCCGGAGGACATTACGGAGCGGGGTAACGCCTGTCAACTTCGCTCCGGGGTGGAGAGACACCGCGCTCCACCCCGGGTGAACCGTGCGGGGCGCGGGGTCAGACGGCGCTCGGAGTCGCCTGCTCCAGCATGTCGACGGTGGCGTCCGCCGCGTCGGTGACCACGGGGTCGTGGGTGGCGACGATGGTGACGGAGCCGTACTGGTGGGTGGTGCGGGCGATCAGGGCGGTGAGGTCGTCGGCGCGGGTGCGGTCGACGGCGGCGGTCGGTTCGTCGATGAGGAGGAGTTCCGGCTGGAGGAGGAGGGCGCGGGCCAGGGCGATCCGCTGGCGTTCGCCGCCGGAGAGCTGGTCGGGACGGTGGGTGAGGCGGTGTTCGAGGCCCACCTCGGTCAGCAGCTCGCGGGCCCTGGTGCGCAGGGTGCGGGGCCTGCGGCCGGCGAGGGAGGCGGCGGCGAGGAGCTGTTCCTCGGCGGTGAGGCCGGTCAGGAGGTTGCCGCTCTGGAACACGTAGCCGACTCGTTCGCGGCGGGCCCGGGCGCGTTCGCCGTCGGTGAGGGCCGCGAGGTCGGAGCCGTTCAGGAGGACTCGGCCGCGGTCGGGGCGGAGCAGGGCGCCGGCGACGGCGAGGAGCGTGGACTTGCCGGAGCCCGAGGGGCCCACCAGTGCGGTGAGGACTCCCGGGCGGAAGGTCGTGTCGAGCCCGCGCAGGGCGGTCGTACGGGCGTCGCCCCGGCCCAGGGTGACGGTGACGTCGTCGAGGTGGAGGGTCATCGCGCGGCTCCCAGCATGGTCATCGGGTCGACGGTGGTGACGCGGCGCAGGGTGAGCGCGGAGCCGGCGAGGCCGACGAGGGCCACCGCGGCCATGGTGGCCGTGAGGGTCGTGGCGGGGAGGCTGAAGGGCACCTGTTCGCCGACGAGCAGTCCGACGGCCGAGGCGAGCGCGGCGCCGGCGGCGGTCCCGGTGACGACGACCGCGGCCGCCTGGACGAGGGTGTGGCCGAGCAGGCGGCGCCGGGACGCGCCCAGGGCGCGCAGCAGGGCGAGCTCGGGGGTGCGCTGGACGGTCCACACCGCGAAGAAGGCGCCGACGACGAGCGGGGCGATGAGGAAGAGGAAGGTCTGGATGGACGTCATGGTCAGGCGTTCGCCTTCGTAGCCGGGGGCCGCCGCGAAGGCCTCCTCCAGGGGGACCGTGGTGGTGTCGTGCCGGCGGTCGGCCTCCGCGAGCGTGGCGGCGCCGGTGTCGGTGTCGGTGGCGGCCGGGAGTCTGAGGGCCATGGCGCTGTACTGGGTGGGCAGGTCGGCGGGGAGGTCCTCGGTGCCGGGGGCCGTGAAGCGGATCCGGCGCCAGGTGTCGGTCGTGACGTACGCGACGGGGACGTGGCCGTAGGAGGAGCGGCCGGTGGTGCCGACGACGTCCAGGGTGATGCCGAGGCGGTCGACGGTCAGGGTGTCGCCGATGCGGACGCCTTCCGTGACGAGCTGGCGCGAGACGACGACGCCGTGGGGCACGGCGGCGTCCAGGGGTGCGCCGTCGTCGGCGCCGGGGTCCGTGAAGGCTCCGGGTTCGACGCCGAAGGCGGCGAGGTCCACCTCGGTGCCCCGGCCGGTGGTGCCGCGCGTGAGGGAGACGCCGAGCGGGGTGGCCTCGGTCCCCTCCTCGCGGCGCCAGCCGGCGGCGGTCCGGTCGTCGATCAGACCGCGGGCGAACTGGTCGGAGTCCGAGCCGGCGGCGAAGGCGATGTGGGTCGCGGGGAGCTTGCGCAGGGCGGAGACGGTGTCGTCGCCGAGGCCGGTGGTGAAGCCGGAGACGATGCCGACGAGCGCGGCGACGAGCACGACGACGCTGCCCATCAGCAGGAAGCGGCCTCGGGCCGCTTTCAGCTCCAGAAGGGCGAGGAACATGGCGTTCCCTCCAAAGATAGGGACGGTGCGTCCCTAAGATAGAAGATGGCGACGCGGCGTCCCCACGTGGGGGTGGGGGTGACACCTAGACTGGGTCCGTGCCCAAGATCGACGCTGCCACGGTCGCCGACCACCGTTCACGGCAGCGTGCTGCCCTGCTCGACGCGGCGCGGGAGCTGCTGGCGGAGGGCGACGCCTCGCAGGTGACCTTCGCGGAGGTGGCACGCCGCACCGGCCTGGCCCGCAACAGCGTCTACAAGTACTTCCCCGACCGCGGCCACCTCCTCACCGAAGTGGTCCGCGAGGCGGCCCCGCGCTGGACCGAGCGCATCCGCGCCGCCCTCGCCGCCGCCGGCGACGCCCCCGAGGAGCGCGTCGCCGCCTACGTCACCGCGCAGCTGGAGATGGTGCGGGACGGGGAGCACCGGATCGCCCGGGCCACCGCCGACGCGCAGGACGCCGCCGCGCTGCGCGCCGGGGCCGACGCGGCGCACCGGGCGCTCCTCGACCCCCTCGTCGACGCCCTGCGCGAACTGGGCGACGACGCGCCCCTGATGACGGCGCGTCTGCTGCAGGGCTTCGTGAACGCGGCGACGACCGCGCTGGAGGCGGGGGACGACTACGACGCGGTGACGGACCGGGCGGTACGCCTCACGGTCGCGTCCCTCCAGGGCCTGCGGGCCTGACACCCCGCCCCGGTGGAGCGGCGCGCCACCCCCCGTCTCGCGGCCCCGCCGCGTCAGTTCGGCGAGGGCGACTCCCAGGTCTTCAGCGTGGCGGCGACCTGACGGGCGTCGGCTTCGCCGGTGAGGACGCGGTCGACGAGGGTGATGGCCTCCTGGCTGGTGACGTCGACGGGGTGGCCGGAGGCGTGCAGGTAGGCGGCGGCCACGGCGACGGCGAACAGCTCGTTGGAGTGCTCCAGGGCGGGGACGCGTACGAGCTGGTGGAGGAGGGCGGCGGCGCGGTGGTGGGGGAGGTCGTAGACGGGCGTGTCCATGATGCGGAAGGCGTGCCGGGCGCGGGCGGCTTCGAGCGATCCCCAGTCGGTGATCTCCGGGTCGCTGGGGATCACCTTCTGCGCGATGCCCAGGAGCCAGGCCAGGTCGACGTGGACGGTCACGGGCCGGTTCCCCGGATCAGGCGGCGCCGGTGGGGCGGACCCCGTAGCGGGCGGCGAAGGCGTCGGCGTGCTCGTGCACGAAGGAGCGGGCACCCTCGATGAAGCGGGTCCGGGTGAGGTCGGCGTGCAGCACGTCACCGGCGTAGTCCTCGGCCGCCACGTGCCTCGCGGCGGCGGCCTGCTCCAGCGCCGCGTACGTCTCGTCGCTGACCTCTATGCGGATCTCCCGTGCCATGGCCCCACGGTAGCGGCCCGGGGCCGGGCGAGGCAGCCCTTGTGACGATCCCGGTCCGCTTCCGGGCCGTGTCGGTCGGCCCGGTGCCGAGGGGCGCCGGACCGGCCTACGCGTCCTCGGGGGTGGCGTCGCCGAGGACCCGGCCGGCCCTCCGCCTGCGGTACACCACCGCGCCGCAGCCCGCGAGGAGGAGCAGCGTGACGGCGGCCGCCCCGAGAGCCGGGTGGTCGGCGAAGAGGCGGGTCAGCACTTCGAGGACCCCGAGGCCGGCCGTGGCGTAGAGCAGCGCCCAGGCGGCTCCGCCGAGGAACAGCGCGGGGAGGTAGCGCGGGAGGGGCATGCGCATGCTGCCGGCGAGGAAGTTGGCGGCGGTCTGGAAGCCGACGGTCAGGAAGGAGACGGCGACGACGGGCGCGCCCCAGCGCTGGATCGCGCGCTCCGCGCGCTGGAACCTGGCCGAGGAGATCCGTCCGGCGAACCTGCTGCGCCGGGCGCCGGCGCCGGCGAGCCATCCGACGGCGAACGTGCCTCCGGCGCGGAGCAGCACGATCACGTACAGGGCGCCCGCGGTGAGCGCGATCTTATCCACGACGCCCCGCTCCGGACCCCGGCCCGGGGGCCGCGGCCCCCGTCACCCGTCCCGTGCGACCCGTCGCGCGATCCCGGTCTCCGTCTCTCACCTGCGGCCCGCCTCTGCCCGTTCCGTTCCCTGCGTCCCCACCGTGACGGCACCGGATCCCGAGCCTGACGCCGAGCCGGGCTCCCCCGGCACAGGTCAGGTTAACCGAACGCCCATACGTCGCGTACAGGCCGCCGGGCGCCGGGCCGGAGGGTTCGCGCCCCGGTGCGCGGAAGGCGAACGGAGCGTGGGGGCTCGGCGTCACGGGCGCACGCGCGGCTCGGCGTCACGGAGCATGTCGGGCTCACACGGCGTTCACCGCTCGGCGTTCCACGAGGGGCGCGCGCCCCGCCCCTCCGCTCATCCCTCCCGACGTGCCGTCACCAGGCCCGTCTCGTACGCGGCGATGACCGCCTGGGCACGGTCGCGGACCCGCAGCTTGGCGAAGAGGCCGGTGATGTGGTTCTTCACCGTGGACGCGCTCAGGCCGAGCCGGTCGGCGATCTCCGTGTTGTCCGAGCCGCCGGCGATCAGCCGCCACACCTCCCGCTCGCGCGGGGTGAGCCCCTCGGTGCCGGAGGGCGCCGGCGGCGGCGTCCGCTGCTCCGGGGCCGTGACGTGCGTGGAGATGAGCCGGGTCAGGAGCCGGGGGGCGAGGATCGCCTCCCCCTCGCGGACCACGTGCAGGGCGGCGACGAGGTCCTCGGGCGAGATGTCCTTGGGCAGGAAGCCGCACGCCCCGGCCCTCAGGGCGCCCACCACGTGCTCGTCCATGTCGAAGGTGCTCAGGGCCAGGACCCGGCAGTCGGGCAGCTCGGCGGTGAGCCGTTCGGTGGCGGCGATGCCGTCCAGGACCGGCATGCGGATGTCCATGACGACCACGTCGGGCCGGTGCTCGTGGGCGAGGCGGACCGCCTCGGCGCCGTCGGCGGCCTCGGCCACGACCCGGAAGCCCGGTTCGGGGGCGAGCATGAGGGCGAGGCCGTGGCGGACGAGGGGCTGGTCGTCGGCGATGAGGACCTTCACGGTCGTGCTCACGCGTACTCCTCCTGACGGTCGGCGGGCAGGGGCAGGCGGGCGCGGACGGCGAACCCCGCGCCCTCCGGTCCGGTCCGCAGGATGCCGCCGTGGAGGGCGACGCGCTCACGCATTCCCATGAGCCCGTAACCCGACCCGCGTGCGGCGGGGCGGCCGGCACGCGGGCCGTCGTCGGTGACGGCGACCCGCACCTCGCGGGCCGTGAAGGTGAGCCGCACGTCGACGTGTGCGCCGTCGCCCGCGTGCCTGCGGGCGTTGGTGAGGGCTTCCTGGACGATGCGGAAGACGGTGAGCTCGACGCCGGGCGGGAGCGACCGGGGGTCGCCGTCGGTGGTGAGGGTGGTGGGGAGGCCCGCGCGGCGGCTGTCACCGACGATGCGGTCGAGGTCGCCGATGCCGGGCTGTGGTGCGGTCGCCTCGCCCTCGTCGCTCTCGTCGCCGGCCCGCAGCACGTCGAGCAGGTGGCGCATCTCGCGCAGCGCGGTGCGGCCGGAGCCCTCCAGGGTGACGAGCGCCTCGCGGGCCGTGTCCGGGGACCGGTCGAGGTTGGCCCGGGCGCCTCCGGCGAGCAGCTGCATCGTGGTCAGGTGGTGGGCGACGATGTCGTGCAGCTCCCGGGCGATGCGGCGTCTCTCGTCGGAGACGGCCCGTTCGGCGAGCAGCCGCCGCTGGGTCTCCGCGTTGCGCTGCCACCGGCCGACGAGAAGGGCGGCGCCGCCCACGAACAGCCCGGACGCGATGTTGCCGGTCAGCTCCAGCGTGGTCGGCGCGGGCAGTCCCGGGTGGACGAACTGGAGCACCCCGACGCAGCCGGCGACGGCCGCCGCGCCGACCGGGGCGCTGTGGTGACGTACGACGGTGTAGAGGGCGACGACGGTGGCGGCTCCGTAGTGCTGGCCCACGGAACTGAACCAGTCGAGCGACAGGTTCACCGCGAGGACGCAGGCGAGGACGCCCAGGGGCGCGCGACGGCGGAGCAGCAGGAACAGCGCGGCGACGACCACGATCAGGCAGCCGGCCACCGGCACGTGGCCCTGGTCCATCTGGCTGGTGACGGTGAAGCCCACGAGGTCGACGGCCGCGGCGCCGACGGTGACGAGCCCGTCGTGCTGGCTCCATCCCGGCCCCGCGTGCCGACTCGACGGTCCGGGGCCCGTCTCGTCCCCCGCGCGTCGTTCCATCTCCGCCCCCTGTGCGCGTCCACGTCGTCCCGGACGCCACCGCGGAGTCCCGATGGACCTGCGGTTCGTCCGCCGAGTCTCCCATGGTGCCGGTACGCCGCGGGGCGCGGCGTCGGGACCGGGAGGGAGCGGGGACCGGGAGCAGGCTCCCAGGCGCCGGAGGATCCGGGGCCGTGCTCCCAGCGGGTTTCTCGTCCTCGGCTCCGAGGTGACGGGCGTGCGCCGCTGATGTGCTGGACACGTGCCGGGACCGCCCGGCGCGAGGGCGCCCCGGACGTCCGCGACTCGCGGCCCCCGTACACCCGTATCCCCGTACACCCGTGCACCCGTGTCCTTCCCTCTCGTCTCTTCCCCTTCCTTTTCCTTTCCCGGAGGCTTTCCGTGATCCGTGCCCTGACCGGATTCTCGACCCGCAGACCATGGCGGGTCATCGCCGTGTGGGCGGTGGTCGGCATCTTCCTGACGATCATGGGTCAGGCGCTCGTCTTCCGTGTGACGAACACCGACAGCGCCGGCTTCCTGCCCGCGGAGTACGACGCGGCCGCGGCGCTGCGGGTCGCCCGGGAGGAGTTCGGCGCGGAGCCCGACGCCGACGCGGTGACGGTCCTGGTGGCGCGGCGCGACGGCAAGCCGCTGGAGGACGCGGACAGGAAGCGCGTACAGGAGGTGGCGCGCGAACTGAGCGTCACGCGCGTGGAGATGCCGTGGACGGACGAGCAGCTGCCGGGGCTCTCCGAGGACTACTCCCAGGTCCCCGCCGTGGCACCGGCGACGACCGCTCCCAACGGGTCGTTCGCGCTGCTCGGCGCACGGCTGCGGGGCAACTCCACCGACCCCGGCATGCACTCCCTCTACCGGGCCTTCCAGGACCGGGCCGAGCAGGAGTTCGGCGAAGCCGGGCTGCGCACGGGGTTCACCGGGGGCCTGGCGGACGTGGTGGACCGCGCCGACTCGGAGAAGACCACGCAGACGGTGATCGGTCTGGTGATGGTCGGACTGATCGTGCTGGTCAACGTGCTGGTGTTCCGCAGCGTCCTGGCCGCGTTCGTCCCGCTGTTCGCGGTGTCCGTGGTGGGCGGCGCCGCCGCCGGCACGGTCGTGGGAGCGGCCCTCCTGACCGGTTTCGAACTGGACCCGGGCACTCCGAGCATGATCGGCACCGTACTGATCGGCATCGGCGTCGACTACTTCCTCTTCCTGCTGTTCCGCTTCCGCGAGGAGCTGCGACGACGGCCGGAGGAGCACCACCGCGTGGTGGCCGCGGACGTGGCCGGGCGGGTGGGCACCGCGGTGACCTCGGCGGCGCTGACGATCGTGGCGGCCTTCGCGACGCTGGGCGTGGCGACCTTCGGCCAGTTCCGGGTACTCGGTCCCTCGGTGGCGGTGTCGGTACTGGTGATGCTGGTGGCGAGCCTGACCCTGATGCCGGCGCTGCTGGCGGTGACCGGACGGAAGATGTTCTGGCCGTCGCGGAGCCTCTCGAAGGCCGGGCTCCCCGGTCTGGCCGGGCGCACCGGCGAGCTGGTGGCGCGCCGTCCGCTGCCGGTGCTCGTGGCGTCGATCGCCCTTCTCGGCACGCTCGCGGCCGGAGTGGCGGGCGTCCGCATGGACTTCGGCACCGGTGGCACCCCGCGCGACACGGCGGCCGCCGCGACGGCGCGGGAGATCGCGGGCGCCCTGCCGCCGGGGGTGTCCGACCCGACGACGGTGTACGTGACCGCCGACGACGGGCGGACCCTGGACCCCGCCGGGCTGGGCGCCCTGCGCCGGGCACTGGCCGGGGTGGCCGGGGTGGGCACGGTGGCGGCTCCGGTGTTCGACGCCGACCGCACGGCCGCACGGCTGGACGCCCACCTGACGGTGGAGGCCCGGTCCCAGCGCGCCCGGGACATCGTGGCGGGCCCGGTCCGTCAGGCCGTACGGGAGGCGACGCCGCCCGGACTGACCGCGCACGTGGGCGGCACGGCGGCCGTGTTCGCCGATGTGGCGACGGCGGTCGACCGGGACCTGCGGACGGTGTTCCCGGTGGCCGCGGCGCTGATCGCGCTGATCCTGGTGGTGCTGCTGCGCAGCCTGGCGGCCCCGGTGGTGCTGATGCTCGCGGTCGGACTGTGCTTCGCGGCGACGTTCGGCGCCTCCGCGCTGGTCTTCCAGCACATCGGCGGCGAGCCGGGCGTGAACTTCGTCCTGCCGCTGGTGCTGTTCCTGTTCGTGGTGGCGCTCGGCACCGACTACAACATCCTCGTCAGCGACCGGCTGCGCGAGGAGATGGCCCGCGGGGGCCCGGCCCGCGCCGCCGTGTCCCGGGCGGTACGGCACACGGCGCCGGCCATCGCCACGGCCGGCGTGGTCCTCGCGGCCTCCTTCGGCAGCCTCGCGGTGAACGCGGACCCCTCCACCCGTCAGGTGGGCTTCGCCACGGCCCTCGGCATCCTCCTGTCCGCCTTCGTCCTGTCGCTCCTGCTGGTCCCGGCCGCCGCGGCCCTGCTGGGCCGCGGCATGTGGTGGCCGGTACGACGCGCTCCGAGCACGGCTCCCGGAGCCCCGGAGGAGGAGCCCCGCACGGGGTCGCCGCGCGTCCTCGCGCACGTGTCCCCGGGCGACGCGCCACCCCGATGACCGCCCCGCCTCGAAGCGGCGGCGCGGACGCGGTGGTGCCCCGGAACGCGAACGGCGTCCGGGGCACCGGCCGTTCAGCGGTCGCCCGGCCGCGCCCGACGGCGAGGGAGCACCCGGCCGTCCAGGCGGAGGACGGCGGTGAGGGAGCCCCCGGCCGGCCGGGCGGAGGACGGCGGTGAGGGAGCCCCCGGCCGGCCGGGCGGAGGACGGCGGTACGGCCCTGGGGCCGACGGCGCCGCGCGGGTTCAGGCGAGGCGCTTCTCGATCCAGTCCGCCGCGGTGCGGCGGAACAGGCGGCGGCTGTCGGCGCGGCGGAAGTCGTGGCCCTCGCCGTGGAGGAGGAGCAGCTCCGCCTCGTGGCCGCGCTCCCGTGCGGCGCGCACGATCTGCTCGGACTCGCGCGGCGGGACGTTGGTGTCGTGGGCCCCGTGGACGGCGAGGAGGGGAACGCTCAGGGCGTCGACGCGGCTCATCGGCGAGAGGGCGCGCAGCAGCGCCCGGTCGCGTTCGGGGTGGCCGTACTTGTGGGCCGCCGACTCGGCCAGCCAGGGTTCCGTCGTGGCGAAGAAGGTCGTGAGGTCGGACATGCCGCAGACGGTGACGCCGGTGCGGAAGAGTCCGGGGTGCCAGACGAGCGAGGCGAGCGTCAGGTAGCCGCCGTACGAGTGGCCCATGACGGCCAGGCGTCTGATGTCGGCCAGGCCGGCCTCGACGGCGTGGGCGACGCAGTCGGCGACGTCGTCGATGGCGGCGAAGCGCCCCTCGCCGAGGTCCGCGTCGCGGAAGGTGCGGCCCCAGCCGGAGGAGCCGCGGACGTCGGGGGCGAAGACGTCCAGGCCGCGAGCGGTCAGCTCGTGGTACAGCGGGTCGAAGACCGGGCGTTCCTGGTCCTCGGGGCCGCCGTGCAGGTGGACCACGCAGGGCGCGGGTTCACCGGGCGCGCGGCCGGGGGCGCGGTGGTACCAGCCGCCCAGACGCAGCCCGTCGCGGGCCTTCGGCCGCATCGGGACCGGGCGTACCGGCGCGGGGCCGGGCGGGACCGTGTCGGCGTCCCGCGCGGTCCACGGGGTGCGGAGCGCGGTCGTCGCGTCGGCCAGGTGCCAGATCCCGGGGCGGCGCTGCGATCCGGCCAGGGAGGCCACGAGGCCGTGCGGGCCGGCGGCGGCGACGCGGGTGACGACCTCGTGGTCGAGCTCCACCGTCCGGGGCGGGACCGGCACCGCCTCCGGCCCGGGCAGGGCGAGGGTCTCCATCTCGCTGGTCCCGGCGGCGTTCCAGACGAGGGCGGCGCGGCGCCCGTCCGCGACGAGCGCGAACAGTTCCAGGTCGTGGGCGGCCCTCCGGGCGATCTCGCGGAGACCGGTGCGTCGCCCGTCCTCGTCCAGGTCGACGGCGAGCAGGGCCGCGAACTCGGCGCCGTGGTCGCTGCGCAGCCACAGGGTGCGGGCGTCGGCCGAGAAGCGGCCGATCCACGGGTCGCCGTCGGCGACCGGGAGGGTGCAGGCGGTGGCCTGGTCGGCGACGCGGACCACGACCGCCTCGCGTCCGCCGCGCGGCCCGCGCCGCAGCAGCGCGAGCCCGCCGTCGCGGCTGACGTCGCAGACGCGCAGGGTGGCGGCCTCGGACTCGTCGGCGAGGAGGACGGGCGGGAGGATCCCGTCCGGGTCGATCAGGTAGGCGGTGAGGCGGTCGCGTACGAGGCCCGGGCCGTCGCCCGTGAGCGGACGGCCGTCCGCGCCGAGGAGGGTGGCGGGCCCGTCGCGGTCCGCGCCGCCCGGCGGCTCCTCCGGGCGCCTCACCGGGTTCCCCGCCTCGTCGACGGGCTCGGCGACGGTGACGGCCAGCGCCGAACCGTCGCCGACCCAGCATCCCAGGTAGGCGGAGGTGCCGGGCTCCGCCCCGGCGAGGACCCTGCGGCCCGTGCCGTCGGGGCGGACGCACAGGACGCGGGTGTGTCCGCTGCCTCCGGGGGCGACGGTGTACGCGATCCACCGGCCGTCCGGCGACCAGGCGACCTCCGTGACGGGGTCGGGCGTGGTGTCGAGCGGCCGCGCCCGGTCGTCGTCCGCCGGTCCGACCCACAGCTGCGGCGAGCCGCCCCGGTCGCAGACGAACGCGACGCGTTCGCCCCCCGGGTCGGCGGAGGGGTACCAGCAGGCGTGGGCCGGTTGGAGCGGCGGGGTGTCGTGGTGCCCGGCCCCGACGGGCAGGGGCCGCGCCGCGGGCGCGCCCGGCCGGCGTTCTCCGATCAGTCGATTCCGTGCGTCTGCAGCCATATCTCCAGCAACGCTACCTGCCACAGGGCGTTCTGCCCGCGGTGGGCGCGGTGGTCGTCGGGCGCCTCCAGGAGGGAGGCGACGTACTCCTCGCGGAACAGTCCGCGGGAGCGGGCGGCGGGCGCGGCCAGGGCGTCACGGACGCGCTCCCTCACGGGCGGGGCGAGGTGGTGGATGGCGGGCACGGGGAAGTACCCCTTGGGCCGGTCGACCACGTCGCGGGGCAGGACCGTCCGTCCGATGTCCTTGAGGATGCCCTTGCCGCCCTGGGAGAGCTTCAGCTCGGGCGGGCAGGCGGCCGCGAGCTCGACGAGTTCGTGGTCGAGGAAGGGCACCCGGGCCTCCAGGCCCCAGGCCATGGTCATGTTGTCGACCCGCTTCACGGGGTCGTCGACGAGCATCACGTGGGTCTCGGTGCGCAGTCCCGCGTCGATCGCCGTCTCGGCGCCCGGTTCGGCCATGTGGGCCTCGACGTACTCCCGGGACACGTCGCGGAGCGGCAGCATGTGCGGTTGCAGGATCTTCTCCAGGTCCGCGTGGGTGCGGTCGAAGTACACCTCGGCGTACCGGGCGGGCTCGTCGGCGCGCGGGACCTGCGCGAGCCGCTGGTGCCAGTGGTAGCCGGCGAAGACCTCGTCGGCGCCCTGGCCGCTCTGGACGACGCTGACCTCCTTGGCGACCAGCTCCGAGAGGAGGTGGAAGGCGACGACGTCGTGGCTCGTCATGGGTTCGCTCATGGCGGCGACCGCCGCGTCCAGCGCGGTGGAGACCCGGTCGGACGGCACCATCAGCTGGTG
Source organism: Streptomyces sp. NPDC056503 (assembly GCF_042794995.1). NCBI lineage: Bacteria > Bacillati > Actinomycetota > Actinomycetes > Kitasatosporales > Streptomycetaceae > Streptomyces > Streptomyces sp. NPDC056503. The sequence goes on along the minus strand of NZ_JBHTST010000055.1, from coordinate 34,368 downwards.
GTGGTCGGTCTCGAAGCGCCGGGCGACGAGGTCGGAGTAGAAGAACTCGTCACCCTCCTCGTCCGCCTCCGTCTCGAAGCCGACGCTGAAGGTCGCGAGGTCCGCCTGTCCTTCCTCGGCCAGCAGGGCCACGATCAGGCTGGAGTCCAGGCCGCCGGAGAGGAGCACCCCGACGGGCACGTCGGCCACCATCCGGCGCCGCACCGCGGTGCGGAGCGCGTCGAGCACGGCGTCCCGCCACTCCGGGGCGCCCATGCCGGAGAACTCGGCGCGGCGCGAGTAGGAGGGCTGCCAGTAGGTGCGGTCGGCGTGGGTTCCGTCCGGTTCCACGACGCGGACGGTGGCCGGGGGGAGCTTGCGCACCCCGGCGAGGATCGTGCGCGGCGCGGGGACCGTGGACTGCCAGCTCATGTAGTGGTGGGCCGCGACCGGGTCGAGGGCCGTGTCGACGCCGCCGCCCGCGAGCAGGGCCGGCAGCGTGGAGGCGAACCGGAGTCGGCCGGGGGTCTCGGCGAGGTAGAGGGGTTTGATGCCGAGCCGGTCGCGGACCAGGACGAGTCGGCCGGTACGGTGCTCCGCCAGCGCGACGGCGAACATGCCGATGAGGCGCGTGACGAAGTCGGTGCCCCACTGGCGGTACGCCTTGAGCACGACCTCGGTGTCCGAGGTGGTGGTGAAGGTGTGCCCGAGTCCCCGGAGCTCTTCCCTGAGGTCCTGGTAGTTGTAGATGCAGCCGTTGAAGGCGCAGGTCAGACCGGCCTCGGTGTCGGTCATGGGCTGGCTGCCGCGGTCGCTCAGGTCGATGATCTTGAGCCGCCGGTGGCCCAGGACGACGGCGCCTTCGGACCACAGGCCGCGTCCGTCGGGTCCCCTGGCCGCCAGCCGGTCGGCCATGCGTTCCACCGCCTCCAGGTCGGGGCGGCTTCCGTCGAACCGCATCTCACCGGTCAGACCGCACACGGGACGCCACCTCCCGGGACGGTGGACTGCCCCGTACGGCTCCTGCGGGAGGCCGCTTCGGCGGCGTGGACGGGCAGACGGGAACGTTTTCGCATGTGCGTCCTCCTCGGTCGGACGGTCGGACGGTCGGATGTCGCATCGGTCGGGGCCGGTGCCGGGGTCGAGGTCGAGGTCGGTGCCGGTGCCGGGGTCGGGGTCGGTGCCGGGGTCGGTGCCGGGGTCGGGGTCGGGGTCGGGGTCGGGGTGGCCGGGTGACGGGCCGGCCGGGCTTCTTCCGGGGGGACGGGCGCGGGCGGGCCGGCGCCCGTCGGGCGGGTTCCCCGGTCCTTCGCGCGCGTCGGACCGGTTCACGGCGCTCCCGCCGCCGCTTGCCCCTCGTGGCGGGGGGCGCGGGGGCCGGGCGGCGGGCCGGGCCCTCCCGCGCGTGTCCGCGAGGAGCCGGTCCACTCCCGCGAGCGGGTCCGCCCCGGAGGCCGCGGACCGGAGCCGTTCCGCGGCGGCCGCGCGGTCCGGGCGGTCCGGGCGGTCCGGCCGCGCGCGGGTGGTGGTCAGGTCGGCGAGGAGTCCGTCGGGGGGCGCGTGCGCCCCGCTGTCGGATGCGACCACGGACCGGAGCGGCTCCCCGGTGAAGGTCTCGCCGTGGCGTTCCACGGCGCGCGGGACCGGCTGCCCGCTCTCGACGTCGATCACGTGGGACCCTTCTTCGACCCCGATGCGGACGGTCACCGTGACTCCCTGCGATCGGACGGTCTTCTCGGGTAGCGGGCCTCGCCTCCGCGGCGACGGCACCTCGTGCCCCACCGACTGCCCCGCCTCGCGCTCGCCATACCTCCAACCTCGCCCACCGGCAGGAGCACCGCACCCGCGGCGGCCCCGCGCCGTGACCGTTGCGCGTGTTCTCCTCCGGGGTCCGGGGAAGGGCCGGGGACCACTCGGAGGCACCCGCGCCCGACGTGCCGACGCACCACCACGCCGGCCGCGCCGCCGACCACGCCGCATCGGCGCGGCTCGCCCGCGCGGGCGACACGGGCAGCGCCGACTTCACCGTGTGCGCCGCGGTCCGCGGCCCGGTCACGGCCTCCCCCGCGGTCCTCGGCGCGGAACGGAACCCGCGCGGCGACGCCGTGTCCGGGGCCGCGGCGGCCCCGGACACGTCAGGCTCCTCGCCCTGCCGGCAGAGCGAGGAGGTCGCCGCCCGGCTGCGGGCCGGGCCGACCGGCTCGCGGCGTTTCCGGAGGAGCTCCCGGCCGCCCTCGGGTGACGCCCCTCAGGGGGCCCGGGCCCAGGAGGTCCGCGGAACCTCCTCGTCCTCCGCCACCGCGGCACGGCCGGGGGCGATCACCGCGTGGCGCGGGGGCGGACCGTCCGGCGGCGGCCCGTGGTGCGGGACGCCCCCTTCTCCGTGCGAGGGGGCGTAGGCGATCCGGGCGGTCCACGTACGGGCGGCCAGGGGTCTCACCGTGGCGGGGGCCGGTGCCGGGGGGCGGCCAGGGAGGTGGCCCGTCCGGTACGGCCTCCGGGCGGCTCGTCCTGTCCGACATCGTCACTCCGCTGCTGTCCCGGGGACGCGGCCCAGGACGGACCGGGCGGCGGTACGAGCCCGAGGTGGGCCCATGCGGCGGGCGTCGCGACCCGCCCCCGGGGCGTCCGGGCCAGCAGCCCCTCCCGCACCAGGAACGGCTCGGCGACCTCCGCCACCGTCTCCCGCTCCTCCCCCACGGCGACCGCGAGGGTGGACAGGCCCACCGGTCCGCCGCCGAACAGTTTCAGCAGGGCGTGCAGCACGGCCCGGTCCAAGCGGTCCAGGCCGCGGCCGTCGACCTCGTAGACCCCCAGGGCCGCGGACGCGATCCGGCGGGTGACCACGCCGTCCGCGGTGACCTGGGCGTAGTCCCGCACCCGGCGCAGCAGGCGGTTGGCGATGCGGGGCGTGCCGCGGGAGCGGCCGGCGATCTCGGCGGCGCCGTCGGTGTCGATCTCCACCTCCATCAGCCGGGCGGAGCGGTGGACGACGCGCTCCAGTTCGGCCGGGTCGTAGAACTCCATGTGGGCGGTGAAGCCGAAGCGGTCGCGCAGCGGCGGGAGCAGCAGGCCGGCCCGGACGGTGGCGCCGACCAGGGTGAACGGCGGCAGGTCGAGGGACATGGCGGTCGCGTCGAGGCCGGTGCCGACGACGATGTCGACGCGGAAGTCCTCCATCGCCAGGTAGAGCATCTCCTCGGCGGGCCGGGACATCCGGTGGATCTCGTCGAGGAAGAGGATCTCGCCCCCGGCGAGCGAGGCCAGGACCGCCGCCAGGTCCCCGGGGTGCTGGATGGCGGGGCCGGAGGTGATGCGCAGCGGGGCTTCCATCTCCTCGGCGATGATCATCGCCAGGGTGGTCTTGCCGAGTCCCGGGGCACCGGAGAGCAGCACGTGGTCGGCGGTGGCGCCGCGCTGCCGCGCGGCCCTGAGGACGAGGTCGAGCTGTTCGCGGACCCGCTCCTGGCCGATGAACCCGTCCAGGTCCTTGGGGCGCAACGCCGCCTCGGTGGCCCGGTCCTCGCCGTCGGCGGGGGGTGCGACCGGCGGGTGGACCGGCTCCGCCGCGGTGGGCCGGCCGACGGCGGTCCCGCCCGGGGCCGACGGCTCGTCCCGGGGCGTGGTGGCGCCGGGGAACAGGGGGCCGCCCCGGTTCCCCGGCGTTCGCCGCGCGCCGGGACGAGGGAGCGGCGGGCTGGTCTTCACGGCCCGGCCGGGGTGCCGTCGAGGAGGACGCGGGGGGCCGGACCGGTTAGGGCCGCCGAGGTCGGCCCGGTGGCGCGCCGACCGGCCTCGGCCGAGTCGAACGGCACGGTGCCGGGTGCGGCCACCCGGTTCGCCGTATCGGCCCGGGGTTCCGCCGCCGGGGTCTCCGGCTTCGCCCCGATGCCCAGTTCGTCCCTGATCTTCTTCTCGATCCGGTCGGCGAGGTCGGGACGGCCCCCGAGGAAGGCGCGGGCGTTCTCCTTGCCCTGGCCGAGCCGGTCGCCCTCGTACGTGTACCAGGTGCCGGCCTTGCGGACGAGGCCGTGCTGGACGCCCAGGTCGATCAGCTCGCCCTCGCGGCTGATGCCCCGGCCGTAGAGGATGTCGAACTCGGCCTGCCTGAACGGCGGGGCGACCTTGTTCTTGGCGACCTTGACGCGGGTGCGGTTGCCCACCGGCCCGGTGCCGTCCTTGAGGGTCTCGATCCGGCGGATGTCCAGGCGGACCGAGGCGTAGAACTTCAGGGCGCGGCCACCGGTCGTGGTCTCCGGCGAACCGAAGATCACGCCGATCTTCTCGCGCAGCTGGTTGATGAAGACCAACGTGGTTCCGGAGTGACCCAGCGCGCCGGCGGTCTTCCGGAGCGCCTGGCTCATCAGCCGGGCCTGCAGGCCGACGTGCGGGTCGCCCATCTCGCCCTCGATCTCCGCACGCGGCACCAGCGCGGCGACGGAGTCGACGACGACGAGGCCCAGGGCGCCGGAGTGGATGAGGATGTCGGCGATCTGCAGGGCCTGTTCGCCGTTGTCCGGCTGGCAGACCAGCAGGGCGTCGGTGTCGACGCCGAGCCGCCTGGCGTACTCGAGGTCGAGGCCGTACTCGGCGTCGATGAACGCCGCGATCCCGCCCGCCTTCTGCGCGTGGGCCATGGCGTGCAGGGCCAGGGTCGTCTTGCCGGAGGACTCCGGGCCGTAGATCTCCACCACGCGGCCGCGCGGCAGGCCGCCGACGCCGAGGGCGAGGTCCAGGGCGATCGAGCCGGTGGGGATGACCTCGATGGGAACCCCCGGGTCCTCGCCCAGGCGCATCACCGAGCCCGTGCCGAACCGTTTTTCGATCTGGGCGAGGGCGAGTTCGAGCGCTTCCTCGCGGTTCCGTTCCTTCATGGGGTCCGCCTCGGATGGGTGCGGTGTGTGGTCGCGGCCGGCGCACGGGCGCGCCGGCCCGTCAGAAGGGCTCCGTCTCCTCGCGGGGGGCGTGTCGTCCGCTCTCGGCGGGGACCGGCCGCTCGCTGCCGTCGGGCCGGACGAACAGGTCCTCGGCGGGAGGACGGGGACCGCCGCGGGAACCGGCGGGGACGCCGGTGTGCGGGGGTTTGACGATCGTCGCGGCGGCGAACCGCAGCGACGGGCCGATCTCGTCGGCCTCCAGCTCGACGACGGTCCGCCTCTCGCCCTCCCGGGTCTCGTACGTCCGCTGGCGCAGCCGCCCCTGGACGATGACGCGGGTGCCGCGGGTCAGGGACTCGGCGACGTGCTCCGCCTCCTGCCGCCAGACCGAGCAGCGCAGGAACAGCGTCTCGGCGTCCCGCCATTCGTTGCTCTGACGGTCGAAGGTGCGGGGCGTGGACGCGACGGTGAAGTGCGCGACCGCGTCGCCGGACGAGGTGAGGCGCAGCTCGGGGTCGTCGGTCAGGTTGCCGACGACGGTGACGACGGTTTCACCGGCCATGGCGGCTTTCCTCTCGTGCGACGGGTGGATTCCCCACCCGTGCCGGTTCGGGTTCGGGCTCGGGTTCGGGTTCGGGTTCGACGGGCGGCCTCGTACCGGTGGCGAGGGGCGGCAGGGCGCCGGTGCGGCGGCCTTCCCCGGGTCGGGGTGATCATCGGGTCCACCTCGCTTCCTCCTCCTGCCCCGGCCCGGGCGCGGCGAGCCCGGCCGCGAGGAGCCGTGCCTGGTGGGCAGGGGCCCTCCTCAGCGGGGTTCCGAGCCGGGGCACGGTGCAGGGACGGCCGGCGGCAGCCCCGCACCAGGGACAGGGCACGCGGAGGGAGCGGGCGCGCGGGTCGCACTTCGAGCCGGCGAGGTGGGAGGGCGGGCCGCCCGGGGCGGCGGGTGCGCGGCGGACCCGCCGCCCCGAGGCGATCGCGGTCACCAGTTCGAGGAGCTCCGCACGGTAACGGCGCGGGTCGTCAGGGTCGCTGTCCGGGAGTGGCAGCGGGTCGCGGGCGAGCCGCTCCTCCCGGATCGCGCGCACCTCGGCGCGGATGTCGGCGGCGGCGATGCGGGACCGCTGCCTGCCCAGCCGGGTCACGGCCGCCCGCACGTCGGCGACGTCCAGGTCGGCGAGCAGCAGGTGCCAGGCGTCCGTCGTGGTGTCCTCCAGGTGCATCGACGGGCACATCGCCGCGACCAGGGCGACGAGCTGGGCCGTCTCGGCCGGCAGCATGCGCTCCTCCTCTCCGCGGGGAAGCGTCCCGGCCGACGCCGGTGCGCTGCTTCCCGCCGCGTCCGCCGGCCGCTGGTACACGTACAGGACGGCCCCGCAGGCGCACCGCAGCCGCTTGTCGTCCTCGAACGTCCAGCGGCCGCAATCGAGGTGACCGGCTCGGGAGACCAGGAACCACACCGTGCCGAACGTGTCCCGGTCGGGGTGGGCGACGACAGTGGTCATGGATCCTCACCGACCTTGAGGGGGAGCAGACGGCGCAGGTCGAGCGTGCCGGTGTGCAAGGCGCGGGCGATCCGTTCCCGCCCGCTGGGCAGGGGACGCAGGCTGAACGACCGCGGTTCGGAGGCCGACAGCACACCCAGCCCCGGGATCGCCTCGCCGGTGTACGGGTCGGCGACCGGATCGAGGCAGGCCAGCCGGGCGAGGAACTGCCGCTGCCAGCTGGGGCGCACCCGGACCAGCGTCTCCACCTCGCCGGGGTGGTTGTCGGTCACCCAGGCGGTGAAGGCCTCTTCGTCGGCGACCACGACCGCCGGTCGGGGGTCGACGAGGGTGAGGGTGGCGACCGGTGTGTCGTCCGGCAGGGTCACCCGGACCGACTTCAGGTTCAGCTCGGCGCGGGCCGCCAGCAGCGCCACCAGGACCTCGTGGCGCTCGGTCCGGTACTCGGTGTCGACGGCGTCGCGCAGCACCCGGAGCACGGCGACCCGGGTGGCGTGCTCCTTGAGGCTCATGCGGACGTGTCCTTCCGCTCGGTCCCGTTCTCCCGCCTGGCCCCGGCCCCGGACTCGACGTCCTCGGCGACCCTGTTCCTCGCCGCCGCGGTGCCGTAGCGCACGATCAGCTGGCCGAGCGTGCGGGTCTCCCCGGTGTCGTCCAGGACGGCGGCGCCCAGCAGGTTGTGCCGACGGGCCTCCTCGTACAGGGCGCGCAGCTCCTCGTGGCCGGCGCCCGGCGCGGTTGCCGCCGTGACGCAGTCGGAGACGGAGAGGGCGGGCTTGCCGGTCTCCAGCCAGTCGAGGACGGCCTCGGCGAACTCCGGGCCCGGTCTGTGGAGCACCGTCCCGGACAGCGGCTTCGCCCGGGACTTGGAGATCACCAGGGTGTTCTCGTGGTCGAGATCGCCGACGATGTCGAACTCGTACTCGATGCCCTCCCGTTGCTCGGGCTTGAGCCCGATCTTGCGCGGCACCTTGCGGCCGCGCTCGTCGGCCTCCACGACGTACTCGGTCTTGGTGCGCATGGTGACGACGAGGTGACCGGGGTAGGCGAGCAGGGCGTCGATCATCGCCCGCTCCTGGGGGCGGGCCTCCTTCCAGCCGGCGAAGCTGCCGCCCGCTCCGAGACGCTTGGCCGCGTTGTCGACCTGCTCCAGCATGCCGCCGGTGCCGGACCAGAAGTGACTCAGGGAATCGACGATCATGACGTCGTAGCCCTCGTGGGCGGCCACCGCGAGCGCGTCGACGAGGGTGGTGGGCTCGAACGTCGTGAGCGGGAGGGTGTCGAAGGCGAACTCGTCGGCGTACTTGGCGGCGCTGCCGTGCTCGGTGTCGATCAGGGCGACCCGCTCGCCGAGCCCGGCGGCGGTGACCAGGGCCGTGTAGGTCTTGCCCGACCCGGTGGGACCGGCGAGCGCGACGCGGGCCTTGGCCTGTTCCTTGGTGGCGGTGGTGAAGGTGAGGTTCACGCCGTTCTCCTGGCATCCGCGACGGCGGTTCCGGGTGGGCCTGGCCGGCAGGGGACGCGGTCCTCGTCCGGCAGACGTGCTCCCGCGCGGCCGCCGCTCGTATCGAATGTGTATTCGAATTACCGTCTGTGTCCACGCTAGGCGCACGAGGAGGAACAATCCACCCTTTTCAGGAAGAAAAACACCAGGAAGGAAGAAATGTCGGCAATAAGGCGTATAATGCCGCCCGCACAGACGCGACGGTCGAACGCCTCCGGCCTGCTCGCGACGGCCGGGGAGAACACCCCGTCGCCCCCAGCACGCCGATCCGGACACGGGTGAGCGTGGCCGCCGCGATCGAGCCCGTCCCCGGTGACCGCTCGAAGACGGACGATCCGCCGGAGACCAGGACCTCCGGCGGTACGCATCGTGATGCGGACGCGGTGGACCTGATCGGGCGTCACGTCGAGGACCGGTGAGGCGCTGGTCTCCGCCCCGGCCCGGACCTTTTCGACATCGAGGCTGCCGCTCGACACGTTCACCACGCACTTCGGCGGGGAGGTCGGGTCCACGGGCCCGTCCCGGAAGACGGTCAGGACGCCGCCGTCGCATTCCGGCCGCCTGGCCACCGGCCCGACGCTCACCCGCGTGCCGCCCGATCCGCCCATGAACCGCCGCCGTCCGCCGACACCGACAGCGGACACGCACCGGCCGTGGACGCGGCGGCCTGTCGGCGCGTCCTCCCGCCGGCGCTCAGGGGATGGCGCGGCCGACTTCCCGCGCGACGACCGCTCCTCTCCGAGCAGGCACGCGCGCCCGGTCAGCCCAGGAAGCTCAGCCGCACCTGCCGCTGGGGGTTGTCCTTGTTGGTGTCGACCAGGCAGACCGACTGCCAGGTGCCCAGGCTGAGGCCGCCGGCGACGACGGGAAGGGTGGCGTGGGGCGGGAGGAAGGCGGGGAGCACGTGGTCGCGGCCGTGGCCCGCGGTGCCGTGGCGGTGCTGCCAGCGGTCGTCGGCGGGCAGGAGGTGGTGGAGGGTGGCCAGGAGGTCGCTGTCGCTGCCGGCGCCGGTCTCCAGGACGGCGAGGCCGGCGGTGGCGTGGGGGACGAAGAGGTTGAGGAGGCCGTCACGGCCGGCGGCCGTCTCGGTCAGGAAGTCCTCGCAGGCGCGCGTCAGGTCGGTGACCGTCTCGCGGGAGCCGGTGGTGAGACTGAGGACGCGGGTGGTGAAGGAATGTGACATGGGGTCAATCCTGCCGTCCGAGGCGCAGGATCACGCGTCCACGCTCCGAGACGCCGTTGACCGTGTCGGCGGCGGGTCGCTAGGTTCACGCCATGTTGCGTTCAGCCCTGCTCACCACGCGCGGTCACATCGACCTGCTGCGGGTGGCCTCCGCCGCCTGTTCCAGCGGCTGCTGACGTCCTCTTCCTTCCGGCCACCCTCCCGGCCGGACGCTTCTCCCCGACGCTCTGACCTCTCGCCGTACGCGTGTGTCTTCCGCGTGCGGTGACGTCGACGCGTACCCCTCTTCCTCCCCCTCACCGGAGCCCCGTCATGGCCGTCGGTCACGCGCCCCCACCCCCTTCACCTCTCCTGCCCGATATATCCGTTATTCCGGATCTTGAATCGCTCACTCCGTCGCGTCCCCCCGGCCGTCGGCGCGGGGTGCCGCGATGGCTGCGCCGGACCGTCGGCCCTCTGCTGCTCCTGCTGGCCTGGCAGGTGGCCAGCGCCACGGGGGCGCTCGCGCCGGACGTGCTCGCCTCGCCGGGGACGATCGCGCGGTCCGCCGCCGGTCTGGTCGCGGACGGAACGCTGCCGACCGCCATGGGGGTGTCCCTGCGGCGGGTGGCGGCGGGGCTGCTGATCGGCGGGGCCGTCGGAACGGGGCTCGCCCTGGTGTCGGGGCTCTCCCGGCTCGGCGAGGATCTCGTCGACGCCACGGTGCAGATGCTGCGGACCGTTCCCTGGGTCGGACTGATTCCGCTGCTGATCATCTGGCTGGGCATCGGGGAGGCGCCGAAGGTCGCGCTGATCGCCCTCGGAACCGCCTTCCACCTGTACCTGAACGTGTACGCCGGGATCCGTGGCGTCGACGCCCAACTCGTGGAGGCCGGACAGTCGTTGGGGCTCGGCCGGTGGGGGCTCGTACGGCACGTGGTGCTGCCGGGCGCGCTCCCGGGGGCGATGACGGGACTGCGGTACGCGCTCGCCACCGCGTGGCTGGCCCTCGTCTTCGGGGAGTCCATCAACGCCGACGCCGGGATCGGCTTCCTGATGAACCAGGCCCGCGAGTTCTTCCGCACCGACGTGATCGTCGTCTGCCTCGTCGTCTACGCCTTCCTCGGCCTGCTCGCCGATGCCGTCGTCCGCACTCTCGAAAGGCTGCTGCTGCAATGGCGACCGACCTTCACCGGACAGTGACCGTCCAGGGCCTGACCCGCTCCTTCGACGGCCGGCCGGTCGTCGACGGACTCGATCTCACGCTGGAACCAGGGCAGTTCACCGCGCTGCTCGGCCACAGCGGATGCGGGAAGTCCACCCTGCTGAGGGTGCTCGCCGGACTCGACCGGCAGATCTCCGGCACCGTGCTCGTGCCGCGCCGCCGCGCGGTCGCCTTCCAGGCCCCCCGGCTGATGCCGTGGAAGCGGGTCTGGCGCAACGTGCTCCTGGGACTGCCCGGCCGGCCGGACCGGGCCGTCGCCGACCGCGCCCTGGACGAGGTCGGGCTCGGCCATCGCGCCGGCGCATGGCCGAAGACCCTCTCCGGCGGTGAGGCCCAACGGGCTTCCCTCGCACGGGCGTTGGTGCGCGACCCCGACCTTCTGCTGCTCGACGAGCCGTTCGGCGCGCTCGACGCGCTGACCCGGATCAAGGCCCAGCGACTGGTCGGCGAGCTGTGGCGGCGGCGGCGCTGCACCGTCCTCCTCGTCACCCACGACGTGGACGAGGCGCTGCTCCTCGCCGACCGGGCGCTGGTGATGCGCGACGGGGCCATCGCCTACGACACGCCGATCGCCCTCGACCGGCCCCGCTCACCCGCCGACCCCGCCTTCGCCGCCCTCCGCGGCCGCCTCCTCGCCGAACTCGGCGTCGGGGAGGGCGAGTCCGACCCAGAGAACGCGCCCGCGTCCGCCCCGTCCGTGGGGCAGGACCCCGCTTCCACTCCGTCCGTGGAGCAGGCCCCCGCTTCCACTCCGTCCGTGGAGCAGGCCCCCGCGTCCGCCCCGTCCGTGGAGAAGAGCCCCGCCTCCTCGCCCGTCCTCACCTCCGCCACCCGTCCCTAGGAGCCCCACCGTGAAGTCCTTCCGACTCCCCCTCGCCGCCGCGCTGCTGCCGCTCGCGCTGCTCGCCGCGACCGCCTGCGCACCCGCCTCCGGCGCCGACGCCGGTGGGAACACCGACGGAAAGGGCGACCTCGTCCTGAACGTCGGCGACCAGAAGGGCGGCGCCGAGGCCGTGCTGCGCGCCGCCGGCGAACTCGACGACCTGCCGTACCGGGTGAAATGGTCCACGTTCAGCTCCGGACCACCCCTCCTCGAAGCCATCAACGCGGGGGCCGTCGACATCGGCGGCGTCGGCAACACCCCGCCGGTCTTCGCCGCCGGCGCGGGGTCGAAGATCACCGTCGTCGCCGCGACCCACGGCGACTCGGCCGGCGAGACCATCCTCGTGCCGAAGGACTCGACGCTCCGCTCCCCGCGCGATCTCAAGGGGAAGAAGATCGCGGTGGCCCAGGGGAGTTCGGCGCACTACCAGCTGATCGGCTCCCTGGAGAAGGCCGGGCTGAAGCCGAAGGACGTCCGGGTCACCCTGTTGCAGCCGGCCGACGCGCTCGCCGCGTTCAACAGCGGGAAGGTGGACGCCTGGGCGGTGTGGGACCCGTACACCTCCCAGGTGCTGCAGACCGGTTCCGGGCGGGTCCTCACCGACGGGCGCGGGGTCGTCAACGGCCTCGGCTTCCAGGTGGCCGCGCCCGCCGCGCTCGCGGACCCCGCGAAGGAGAAGGCCGTCGGCGACTACGTCGAGCGGCTGCGGCGCGCCCAGGACTGGGTGTTCGACCACCCGGAGGAGTGGGCGAAGGTCTGGTCGAAGGAGACGGGACTGCCGTACGAGGTGGCACTGGCCGCCGTGAAGCGCAGCGGCGGCACCCGCATCCCCGTCGCCCTCGACGACGCGGCGATCGCCTCCGAGCAGCGGATCGCCGACACCTTCGCCGGGCTGGGGCTGATCCCGCGCCCGTTCCGGTTCGCCGACTTCGTGGACGACCGCTTCGACAAGGACCTGCCGCCGTCGACCACCCCGGCGCGCTCCTACGGAAAGAAGGACGACTGACCATGACGATCCACCTGCACTGGTTCCTGCCGACCGGCGGTGACGGGCGCACCCTCGTCGACCGCCACGCCTACACCGACGGCGGCATCACCCGGAACCGCTCGGGCGCGGTCGCCGGGGTCCGCGCGCCCGACATCGAGTACCTGGCACAGATCGCGAAGGCGGCCGAGCGGCTCGGCTTCGAGGCCGTGCTGACGCCGACCGGCACGTGGTGCGAGGACGCCTGGCTGACGACGGTCGCGCTCGCGCAGCACACCGAACGGCTGAAGTTCCTGGTGGCGTTCCGGCCGGGCGTGCTCTCCCCCGTGCTGGCCGCCCAGATGGCCGCGACCTATCAGCGGATCACCCGCGGCCGGCTGCTGCTCAACGTGGTGACCGGCGGCGACTCCGTCGAGCAGCGCCGGTTCGGCGACCACCTGGACCACGACCAGCGGTACGCGCGCACCGCCGAGTTCCTGTCGATCGTCCGGGGCGTGTGGAGCGGACGCCCGTACGACTTCCAGGGCGAGCACTACGAGGTCGAGGGCGGGCTCACCGCGCTGCCGCCGGATCCGCTGCCGGAGCTGTTCTTCGGCGGCTCGTCCCCGGCGGCCGGTCCGGTCGCCGCGGAGCACGCGGACGTCTACCTCACCTGGGGCGAGCCTCCGTGGCAGGTCAAGGAGAAGATCGACTGGATCCGGCGGCTCGCGGCGGAACGGGGCCGGACCGTCCGCTTCGGCATCCGGCTGCACACCATCTCGCGGGACAGCTCCCGTGAGGCGTGGGCGACGGCCGACCGGCTCCTCTCCGACCTCGACACCGAGACGGTCGCGGCGGCGCAGGCGCTGCTCGGCCGCAGCGAGTCCGTGGGCCAGCAGCGGATGCTCGCCCTGCACGGGGGCGGCGGCCTGAGCCGGGACCGCCTGGAGATCGCGCCGAACCTGTGGGCGGGGGTGGGGCTCGTACGGGGCGGGGCGGGTACGGCGCTGGTCGGCAGCCACGCGGACGTCGCCGACCGCATCGAGGAGTACCACGACCTGGGCGTGGAGCACTTCGTCCTCTCCGGCTACCCACACCTGGAGGAGGCGTACTGGTTCGGCGAGGGCGTGACGCCGCTGCTCGCGGAGCGGGGGCTGCTGACGACGGTGCCGGCGTCGCCGCTCCTGGCGGGCGTGGCGGGGATCGGGGGCGGCGGACGCTAGCCACCGGACGCCGGGGCGGTGCGGGGCCGCACGCGACACCCGTACCCCGCCCCGGCGTCCGGGGTCGGGGACCGGGGGCCGGGGGGCGAGGGACTGGGGGCCGAGGGGCCGAGGGGTCGGGGCCGAGGGGCCGGAGCCGGGGGCGGGGCTCGGCGGGAAGATCCCGGGCTTCGACCCCGTTGGTAGAAACGTGAACGATTCTGTGGTGGACGTCGTGGTGGTCGGTGCCGGTCAGGCGGGACTGTCCGCCGCCTTTCATCTGCGGCGGGCGGGACTCGAACCGGAGCGGGACTTCGTCGTCCTCGACCACGCGCCGCGCGCGGGCGGGGCGTGGCAGTTCCGGTGGCCTTCGCTGACCTACGGCAAGGTCCACGGGATGCACTCGCTGCCGGGGATGGAGCTGGTCGGCGCCGATCCCGCCCGGCCCTCCTCCGAGGTGATCGCCGGGTACTTCGACACGTACGAGCAGCGGTTCGGGCTGCGGGTGCACCGGCCGGTGGACGTGACGGCCGTCCGGGAGGGGTCGGACGGGCTGCTGCGGGTGGAGAGCTCGGAGGGGGTGTACGCGACCCGGGCGCTGATCAACGCCACCGGCACCTGGGACCGCCCCTTCTGGCCGCGCTACCCCGGCCAGGAGACCTTCCTGGGGAGCCAGCTGCACACCTCCCGCTACCCGGGACCGGAGGCCTTCGCCGGGCGGCGGGTGATCGTGGTGGGCGGCGGCGCCTCGGCCACGCAGCACCTGCTGGAGATCGCGGAGTACGCCGCCGCGACCACCTGGGTGACGCGGCGCGAGCCGGTCTTCCGGGAGGGGTCCTTCGGCGAGGCCGAGGGGCGGGCGGCCGTCGCCCTGGTCGAGGAGCGGGTGCGGCAGGGGCTGCCGCCGCGGAGCGTGGTGTCGGTGACCGGGCTGCCGCTCAACGACGCGATACGCGGGGGGCTGGCGAGCGGCGTCCTGGACCGGCGGCCGATGTTCGAGCGGATCACGCCAACCGGCGCCGTATGGGCGGACGGCCGCGCGGTCGAGGCGGACGTGATCCTGTGGGCGACCGGCTTCCGGCCGGCCATCGACCACCTGGCCCCGCTGCGGCTGCGGGGGCCGGGGGGCGGCATCCAGGTGGAGGGGACCCGCGCGGTCCTCGACGAGCGCGTCCACCTGGTCGGTTACGGCCCCTCCGCCTCGACGATCGGCGCCAACCGGGCCGGGCGGGCCGCGGTGACCGAGATCCGACGGCTGCTCGCGCGCCGGCCGGAAGGCTCCCTGGAGGCGGTCACGGTCTGAGCGACCCGTCGCGCGGCCGCCGCCACTCCCCCTCCGGCGCGTACCGCGGCTCCTCGTCCAGGCAGACGGCGCTCCGGGCGAGGAGCACCCGGGTGAGGACGTCGTGGGCGAGGGCGAAGTGCCGCTCGTCCGGGTGGGTGGTCAGCCGGATCTCCACCCAGGCGTCGTCGAAGTCCACCCCGCTCACCCGCGCCACCCTCCTGGCCTGCCAGGAGGTGATGGGAGACCAGATCCAGCGACGCCGCCTGAGTCGTCTGAGCTGCTTCATGCGCTGCCCAACGAGCCGACCGCCCTCTCGATACCATGCGAATCGGTCGATATCGGGGCACCCTCCTCCCTCGTTACTCCGGGGTCTCCCGCCTCCGCAGCTCGTCGAATTCGGCCACGTTCGCCCGGCGGGTCGCGTAGTCGGCGGTGAAGCGGGTGTCGCCGGGGGCGACGGTGACGAAGGAGAGCCAGTCACCGGCCGGGGGTGGAGCACGGCGGCCATGGCCTGCTCGCCGGGGTTGCCGAGGGGAGCCGGCGGGAGGCCCTTGTGCGCGTAGGTGTCGTAGGGGGCGGCGGGCGAGTCGGGGGCGGCGGGTCAGCGGGGGCGGCGGGCGCGGCGGGGTGCGTACGGGGAGGGCGGCCGGTACGGCATGGGCGCACCGTAACCCGGCGGCGCCGGGAACTGCGAGCCTCAGACGAGCCAGCCCAGGAAGTGGAGGACGCCGGCGAGCAGATCGGTGATGACGTTCATGGTGGTACTTCTCCTCGTACAGGTGTTTCGTGGGACAGCGCAGTCGCGGTCTGCAGCCCGTCGCTTGCGCACCGTAATCATCCGACGCCGTACGGGAGTTGGGCAATGAATCCCAGAACGATCACACGTTCGTGGGAACAACCGCTCCCACGTTCGCCTGTTCGTCACGGCGGACCAGGGCGGCGTACCGGCCGTCCCGGGCCATGAGCTCCTCGTGGCTGCCGCTCTCCGCGATCCGGCCCGACTCCAGGACGACGATCCGGTCGGCGTCGCGGACGGTGGAGAGGCGGTGGGCGATGGTGATCGTGGTGCGGCCGGCGGAGAGCGCGTCGATGGCCTGCTGGACCGCGTGCTCGGTGCGGGTGTCGAGGGCGCTGGTCGCCTCGTCGAGGATGAGCACCGGCGGGTCGCGCAGGATCGTGCGGGCGATCGCCAGGCGCTGCTTCTCGCCGCCGGAGAAGCGGTAGCCGCGCTCGCCGACCAGGGTGTCGTACCCGTCGGGCAGCGAGGCGATGTGGTCGTGGATCTGGGCGGCCCGGGCGGCGGCCTCGATCTGCGCGTCGGTCGCGTCGGGCTTGGCGAAGCGCAGGTTGTCGGCGACGGAGGCGTGGAAGAGGTACGTCTCCTGGGAGACGACGCCGATCGCGCCGGCGAGGGTGTCGAAGCCGAGGTCGCGCACGTCGACACCGTCCAGGGTGACCCGGCCGCCGGTCACGTCGTAGAGCCGGGGCACGAGGTAGCTGAGCGTGGACTTGCCCGAGCCGGTGGGACCGACGACGGCGAGACTGCCGCCGGCGGGCACGGTGAGGTCGATGGAGTCGAGGGTGGGACGGCCCGGACCCTCGGGGTCGTAGTGGAAGCGGACCCCCTCGAAGCCGATCTCGCCGCGGACGGAGCCGATACGGACGGGCTCGTCGGGCTCGGTGATGTCCACCGGCAGGTCGAGGTACTCGAAGATGCGCTGGAAGAGCGCGAGCGAGGTCTGTATCTGGACACCGGTGGAGAGCAGGCTCACGGTGGGCCGGAAGAGCCCCTGCTGGAGCGAGACGAAGGCGACCAGGGTGCCGAGCGAGATCGCGGCGCCGCCGGCCTGCACGGCGAAACCGGCCGCCCAGTAGAGCAGGGCCGGCATGGCGGCCATGACGATGCCGATGACGGACATCCGCCAGCGTCCGGCCATGGAGGAGCGCACTTCGAGGTCGACGAGGCGCTCGGACTCCCGGGAGAAGGACTCGGTCAGCGAGTCGGCGCGGCCCATGGTGCGGCCGAGCAGGATGCCGCTGACGGAGAGCGACTCGGTGACGGTCGCCGCCATGGCGGCCATCTGCTTCTGGCGCTGGGTGGTGATCCGCTTCCGCTCGTCGCCCACCCGCCGGCTGATCCAGACGAAGACGGGGAGCAGCAGCAGGGAGAAGAGGGTGAGCCGCCAGTCGAGGGCGAGCATGGCGACCACGGTCGCGACGACGGCGGTGAGGTTGGAGACCAGGGAGGTGGCCGTGGAGGTCACGGTGGCCTGCATGCCGCCGATGTCGTTGGCGATCCGGGACTGGACCTCGCCGGTCCTGGTCCGGGTGAAGAAGGCCAGCGGCATCCGCTGGAGCCGGCCGTAGACGGCGGTGCGCAGATCGTGCATGACGCGCTGGCCCACCGTGGTGGAGATCAGGGTCTGGAGCACGCCGAAGACGCCGGTCAGCACGGCGGTGGCGATCATGCCGAGGGCGAGCAGGCTGAGCAGCCCGGTGCGCCCCTCGGGGATCGCGGTGTCCAGGATCTCCCTGAGGAGGAACGGGGAGGCCACCGAGACCAGCGAAGCGGCGCCGACCAGGAGGCCGACGAGCGCGAGGCGGGCACGGTAGGGGCGGAAGAGGCCGAGGATGCGCCGCAGCTGGGCGGGCTCCTTCGGCTGCGCGGGATCGCGCGGCGGGGGTGTCCAGGTGGACTCGTCGTGGGGGCGCATGGGCTCCTTCGAGGGTTCGAGATCGATGGGTTCGCGTCCGGGGGCGTCCGGGGGACGCCCGGGAGGTTCCCGGTCCGGAAAGCTCCCCGTCCGGGGTTCCGTCCGGGGGCTCCCGTCCGAGTCTCCCCGTCCGGGGCTCGCGACGGGAAGGCGAGCGGAATCGGGGCCGCACATCGGACTGTAGCTCACTCTTACCTATGTTCACAATGAACCAGGTCCTGATATCGTTCCCCCATGAACATCCCCGCCGTGAGCACCCCCGACCCCGACGGGCTCCTCGCCGAGCAGCTGCTCCGGCTCACCCGCCGGCTCCACCGCATCCAGAAGCGCCATCTGGAGCCGGTCGGCATCACCCCGGCCCAGTCCCGGCTGCTGCGCCTGGTCGCCCAGTTCGGGGACGCCCCGCCGCGGATGGCCGACCTCGCCGCCCGCCTCGAAGTGGTCCCCCGCGCCGTGACCAGCCTCGTCGACGGCCTGGAGGCCGCCGGGCGGGTGCGCCGGGTGCCCGATCCCGGCAACCGCCGGGTGATCCGCATCGAGCTCACCGACGAGGGGCGCGCCACGCTGCGGGAGCTCCGCAGCGCGCGCCGGGCGGCCGCAGAGGACATCCTGGCTCCATTGACCGTCGAACAGCGCGAGGTGCTCGGAGGTCTGCTGACCGCCCTGGCCGGGCCCGTCCCGGAGAGCGGCTGCTGACGCCCGCGGCGCCCGCGCCGAGGGGAGCCGTGCCATGCCGCTGCTGGAACCGAACCCGCAGGCCCTCAGCCCGGGCCGGAAGCGGACCCCGGCTCCCGACCGGGTCCCGGACCTCCAGGCGCGGGGCACGCCACGGCGGCTGCGGGAGGAGCTGGCGGCGCTGCTCGGCCCCGAGAAGGTCCTCTCCGGCATCTCCGACCTGGTGCGGTACGCCTCCGACGCCAGCCCCTACCGGTTCCTGCCGCAGGTGGTCGTGGTCGCCGAGGACGTCGACGACATCTCGACGGTGCTGTCCTACGCGCACGGCAAGGGCCGCGAGGTGGTCTTCCGCGCCGCCGGGACCAGCCTCAACGGGCAGGCGCAGGGCGAGGACATCCTCGTCGACGTCCGCCGCCACTGGGCGGGGGTGGAGGTCCTGGACGGCGGCGCCCGGGCCAGGATCCGTCCCGGCACCACCGTCGTCCGCGCCAACGCGGCCCTCGCGCCGTACGGCCGGGTGCTCGGCCCCGACCCGGCCAGCGCGGTCGCCTGCACGATCGGCGGGGTCGTCGCCAACAACGCCTCCGGAATGACCGCCGGCACCACCCGGAACTCCTACCGGACGGTCTCCTCGCTCACCTTCGTGCTGCCGAGCGGCACGGTCGTCGACACGGCCGACCCGGCCGCCGACGAGGAGCTGGCCCGGGCCGAGCCCCGGCTGTGCGCGGGGCTGCTCGCGCTGAAGGCCGAGATCGAGGCCGACGCGGAGCTGACGGACCGGATCCGCGCCAAGTACCTGATCAAGAACACCAACGGCTACCGCCTCGACGCCTTCCTGGACGGCGCCACCCCGGTGGAGATCCTGCGCGGCCTGATGGTCGGCTCGGAGGGCACCTTCGGCTTCCTCTCCGAGGTCGTCTTCGACACCCTGCCGCTCGACCGGCTGGTCTCCACCGCGCTGCTCTTCTTCCCCACGCTGCCCGCCGCCGCCGCGGCCGTGCCGCGCTTCAACGAGGCCGGGGCGCTCGCCGTCGAGCTGATGGACGGCAACACCCTGCGGGCCTCGGTGAGCGTCCCCGGCGTCCCCGCCGACTGGGCGGAGCTGCCGAAGGAGACCACGGCCCTGCTCGTCGAGTTCCGGGCGCCGGACGAGCCCGCGCTCGCCGCGTACGAGAGGGCGGCGGGCGAGGTGCTCGCCGGGCTCGACCTGGTCGCCCCGGTGGCCTCCGCCGACAACGCCTTCACCCGTGACGCGGGCGCCATCGGCGGCTACTGGAAGGCCCGCAAGGCCTTCGTCACGGCCGTCGGCGGCTCCCGCCCCTCCGGTACGACCCTGATCACCGAGGACTTCGCGGTGCCCCCGGCCCGGCTCGCCGAGGCCTGCGCGGAGCTGCTCGACCTCCAGGGCCGGCACGGCTTCGACGCGGCCGTCGCCGGGCACGCCGCCCACGGCAACCTGCACTTCCTGCTCGCCTTCGACGCCGCCGACCCCGCCGACGTCGAGCGGTACGCCTCCTTCATGGACGACTTCTGCAAGCTCACCGTCGAACGGTTCGACGGCTCGCTGAAGGCGGAGCACGCCACCGGCCGCAACATCGCCCCCTTCCTGGAGCTGGAGTGGGGCCCGAAGGCGACCGAACTGATGTGGCGGACCAAGGAACTCATCGACCCGGACGGGGTCCTCGCCCCCCGCATCGTCCTCGACCGGGACCCCCAGGCCCATCTGCGCGGCCTGAAGACCATCCCGGCCGTCGAGCGGATCGCCGATCCGTGCATCGAGTGCGGCTTCTGCGAACCGACCTGCCCCAGCCACGACCTGACGACCACTCCCCGCCAGCGGATCGTGCTGCGCCGGGAGATGCTGCGGCAGGCCGACGGCTCCCCCGTCGAACAGCGGCTCCTGGAGGCGTACGGCTACGACGCCGTCGACACCTGCGCCGGCGACTCCACCTGCAAGCTGGCCTGCCCCGTCGGCATCGACACCGGCGCCCTGATGAAGGAGTTCCGGCACGACCGGCACTCCCCGCGCGAGGAGCGGATCGCCGCCCTCACCGCCCGGCACTTCCGGGCCGTGGAGGCCTCGGCCCGGCTCGCGGTGGGCGCCGCCGGCCGGATGGGCGACGGCTTCCTGGAGCGGGTGACCGGCCTGGCCCGCAAGGCCGTCCGGCCCGACCTCGTACCGGAGTGGCTGCCCGAGATCCCCGGCGCGGCGCGGCGCCGGCTGCCCCGCACCCACCGTCCGGCGGCCGCCGCCGTCTACTACCCGGCCTGCGTCAACCGCATCTTCGGCAATCCGGACGGCACCCCCGGCCCCTCCCTCCCGGAGGCCGTCGTCACGGTCTCGGCCCGGGCCGGGCTGCCCGTGTGGATCCCCGACGACGTGGCCGGCACCTGCTGCGCCACCATCTGGCACTCCAAGGGGTACGAGCGGGGCAACGAGGTGATGGCCAACCGGATCGTCGAGGCCGCCTGGGGCTGGACCGCTGGCGGCCGGCTCCCGCTCGTCGTGGACGCCTCCTCCTGCACCCTCGGCATCGCCCACGAGGTCGTCCCCCACCTCACCGACGACAACCGCGCGCTGCATGCCGAACTGACCGTGGTGGACTCCCTGGTGTGGGCGGCCGACGAACTCCTCCCCCGCCTGGAGGCCCGCCGGAAGGTGGGCTCGGCGGTCGTCCACCCCACCTGCTCGATGCGGCACCTCGGCGACGACGACCGGCTCACCGCCGTCGCGGAGTTCTGCGCCGAGGAGGTCGTCGTGCCGGTCGACGCGGGCTGCTGCGCCTTCGCCGGCGACCGGGGCATGCTCCATCCGGAGCTGACCGCCTCGGCGACGGCCCGCGAGGCCGCCGAGGTCACCGCCCGCCCCTTCGACGCGCACCTCTCCGCCAACCGCATGTGCGAGATCGGCATGGACCGCGCCACCGGCCGCCGCTACCGCTCGGCCCTCCTCGCCCTGGAGCAGGCGACCCGCCCCTGACCCCGGGAGCTGGCCGGAAACGGCTCCCCCCTGCGGGTGAACCGCCCGCGGGGCGGTGCGCCGGGGACGCGGCTGGGTAGCTCCTCCCCTTCCGTGTCGTCACTCGGACGGGGGAACACACCACCGTGACCGCAGAGAAGACCACCGAGAGCGCGGTGCCGGACCCGGCGCCGGCGCCGCCCGCCGAGGAGTACCGCTTCCAGGCGGGCAAGCTCGCCACCCTCCAGGGCAGACCCACCTCGCCGTGGGTGATGGCCCGCCGGCTGCCGCAGCTCGTCCGCAAGGGGCTCGCCCTCGGCTGGCGGGTCGACCGCAGGGCCGTCACCCTCCTGCTGTCCTGCCAGGCGCTCTCGGCCGCCCTGGAGGCCACCGGCCTCGTCGCCACCGGCGCCACCCTCACCTCGCTCGTCGCCCCCGGCGACATCCGGGACCGGATCGTCGAGGCGCTCCCCTCGATCGCCCTGATCGCCGCCGCCGTGGGGCTGCGGGCCGTCCTCGGCATCGTGATCTCCGACGTCTCCTCGCGCCTCTCGCCCCGGATCTCCCGCGAGGCCGAGCTGGAGATGCTGCACGCGGCGGCCGGCGCCGAACTCACCGCGTACGACCACCCCGGCTTCAACGACAAGTGGGACCACGCCGACCGGGGCGCCGACGTCGCCAAGGACCTCATCACCGAGTCGCAGATGCTGATGTCCTGCCTCGCCTCGATCATCGCCGCCGCCGGCGTCGTCGCCGTCCTCCACCCCGTGCTGCTGCCGCTGCTCGTCCTCGCCGTGCTCCCCCAGGCGCTGGCCCGGATGAAGGGCGCGCACCTCCAGTGGGAGAGCAGCCGGGCCGTCTCCGCCGAGCGCCGCACCCTCGGCCACCTGCGCTGGTACATCGCCGACCGGCAGATCGCCGACCAGCTCCGCTCCGGCACCATGTTCGGCTTCCTCCTCGGCCGCTACCGCGAGATCGGCGCCCGCGTGGACGCCGTCACCGACCGGTCCATCCACCGGGGCTCGCGCTGGGCGATGGCCGGTTCGGTGGCCGGCGGGGTCGCCTCGGCCGTGATGTGGGGCGCGCTGGTGCTGCTGCTCGCCTCCGGGCGGATGACGCTGGCGTCGGCGGGCACCGCCGTCTTCGCCCTCCAGTCGGTGGGCAACAACCTGTACGGGATCGTCGGCTACGGCACCCGGATCTTCCGCACCGGCCTCTACGTGGACGACTGGGCCGACTTCATCGCGGAGGCGGGCGGCCACCGCCTGGACCGGGGCACCGTCGTCCCGGACCCGCCGAAGACCGTCCGCGCCGAACGGCTCTGCTACACCTACCCGGACGCCGACGGGCCCGCGCTCAGCGACGTCACGCTGGAGGTGCGGGCCGGCGAGATCGTCGCCCTGGTCGGCGAGAACGGCTCCGGCAAGACGACCCTCTCCCGGCTGCTCACCGGCCTGTACCTGCCGACGCGGGGCACGGTCACCTGGGACGAGCGGGACGTCCGGGAGCTCGACGCGTACGCGATGTGGCGGCACACGGCGGTCGTCCCGCAGGTCTTCGCGCACTGGCCGCTCTCCGCCGAGGAGAACGTGACGCTGGGCCAGCCGCGCGGCGGGAGCGCGGCGCTGCTGCGGGCCGCCGAGCGGTCCGGCGCGGGCGAGGTGGTCGACGGGCTGCGCAGCGGCTGGGGGACGCTGCTGGCCCGGGAGTGGTTCGGCGGGGTCGAGCTCTCCGGCGGGCAGTGGCAGCGGATCGCGATCGCCCGGGCGTTCTACCGGCCCGGGGTGCTCGTCCTCGACGAGCCGACCAGCGCGCTCGACGCCCGCGCCGAGCACCGCATCTTCGCCGGGCTGCGGGAGGTCGCCGAGGGGCGGCCGGTCGTGCTGGTGACCCACCGGCTGGCGAACGTCGCGGTGGCGGACCGGATCGTCGTCCTCGGCCACGGCCGGATCGTGCAGGAGGGCACGTTCGAGGAACTCTCGGCCTCGCCGGGGCTCTTCCGGGAGCTCCTGGAGCTCCAGAACGACCGGGGAATCCCCGGACAGCGGCAGCCGGAGGAGCCCGCGGGACAGGAGTGACGGGCGGTGGACGACGGGGGCCGGACGGCCGGCTCCGCACCGTCGGGAGCCGGAAAACCCGTTGCCGCGGGCCCCGGCGGGGGGCGAACCTGACAGCGATCCCGCACCGCGGGGTCCCTCCCCACGGGGTCCCTCGACGGGACCCCGGCCGACGCGCGCCCGCGTGCCCCGGCCCACCCCCCTGTCCGCCCCCGAGCCCCCCTGGGGACGCCATGCAGATCCATCAACTCCCGTACGCCGACCCGGGGGTGCCCGACGTCCGCTCGGGCACCCGGTTCCTGATCTGGCTGGGGCGCATGCAGCTCGGCGGGCAGGTGCGGTCGCTGCTGTGGGGGCTGTTGCTCCAGCTGTCGATCGCCGGGCTGCCGATCGGCGTCGGCATCGCCGTGCAGGCGGTCGTCGACGGCGACGGCGGGCGGCTCGCGCTCGGCTGCGGGGTGGTCGTGGCGCTCGGCGCCGGCATCGCCGTCGGCGACACCATGCTGCACCGCACCGCCGTCACCAACTGGATCACCGCCGCCGCGCGGGTCCAGCAGCTCCTCGCCCGCAGGACCGCCGAGCTCGGCTCGCTGCTGACGCGAAGGGTCGCGGCGGGCGAAGTGGTCGCCGTGTCCACCGGCGACGTCGAGAAGATCGGCTGGTTCGTGGAGGCGTTCTCCCGCTTCGCCGCCGCCGTCCTCACCCTGCTGGCCGTCTGCGTCGGGCTCGTCGTGTACGAACCGGCGCTCGGTGCCGTCGTCGCGATCGGCGTCCCGGCGCTCGCCCTGGCCGCGCTGCCGCTGCTGCCCCGCGCGACCCGGCGGGCGGACGAACAGCGCGAGAAGGCCGGCAAGGCCACCGAACTCGCCTCCGACACGGTCGCCGGGCTGCGCGTGCTGCGCGGCATCGGCGGCGAGGAGCTGTTCCTCGGCCGCTACCGGGCCGCCTCCCAGGAGGTCCGCCGGGCGGCCGTGCGCAGCGCCCGCATGTGGGCGCTGATCGCCGCCGTGCAGGTGCTGCTGCCGGGCCTGCTGCTCATCGCCGTGGTGGTGTACGGGGCGGGCCTGGCGCTCGACGGCCGGATCACGGTCGGCGCGCTCGTCACCGTCTACGGCGCGGTCGCGCTCACCCACCACCCGCTGCGGAACGTGGAGGAGATCGCCATGGCGTACGCCTTCTCCCGGCCCTCGGCGAAGCGCGCGGCGCGGGTCCTGGCCCTCCGCCGGGTCACCGAGCCCGCCGGCCACGGGCCGGACGGCCGGGTGCGGAAGGCGTCGGGCGACCTGTACGACCCGGTGACCGGGCTCATCGCCCCCGCCGGGCTCCTCACCGCCGTGGTGTGCGGCGATCCGGACGCGGCCGGACGGCTCGCCGACCGGCTCGGCGGGCACCCGGCCGAGCCGGGCGACGACCACGTCTCCGTCCGGCTGGGCGGGGTCCCGCTCGACGAGCTGTCGCTGGACGCCGCCCGGACGGCCGTCCTCGTCCAGGACAAGGAGCCGGTGCTGCTGTCGGGCACCCTCCACGACCTGCTCGACGTGCCCTCCTCCGGCTCCGTCCGGCCGGAGGACGCGCTCGCCGCCGCCCAGTGCGACGACGTGCTGGACGCGCTCGCGCAGGCGTCGGTGGACACCGACGGCGACCCGATGCGGACACGGATCACCGAGCGGGGCCGCTCGCTCTCCGGCGGGCAGCGCCAGCGCCTCGCGCTCGCCCGCTCGCTGGCGACCGGCCCGGAGGTGCTCGTCCTCGACGAGCCGACCTCGGCGGTCGACTCGCACACCGAGGCCCGGGT
The DNA here is from genome assembly GCF_042794995.1 of Streptomyces sp. NPDC056503. Lineage (NCBI taxonomy): Bacteria > Bacillati > Actinomycetota > Actinomycetes > Kitasatosporales > Streptomycetaceae > Streptomyces > Streptomyces sp. NPDC056503. The sequence goes on along the minus strand of NZ_JBHTST010000055.1, from coordinate 9,582 downwards.
CGCGGCCGGCGTCCGCAAGCTGCGCTCCGGCGCGACCACCGTGGTGCTGGCCTCGTCGCCGCTGCTCCTGGACCTGGCGGACCGGGTGGTCCTGGTCCACGAGGGCCGGGCCGTCGCGCACGGCACCCACCGCTCGCTCCTCGCGGACGAGCCGCTCTACCGGGCGGTCGTCACCCGGGAGACGGACGACGAACACGCCGCGGCGCCGGCCGGACCCCCCGAGGATCCCCGGGCGGCCCACCGGCTCGAAGCACTGGAAGGGGAAACCGCATGATCGGCCTGGCGCCGCCCGCGTACGACCCGGCGGCCCCCACGACCGCCACCACCCTGCCGGTCGCCGCCGGCACGACCGTCCGGGCCTACGTCAGCGGCCTGCTGCGCCGGCACCGCAGGGCGTTCGCCCTGCTCATCGGCGTGAACGCGGTCGCCGTGACCGCGTCCATGGCGGGGCCGTACGTGCTCGGCCAGGTGGTGGACCGGCTTGCCGAAGGCGCCCGGGAGCTCCATCTGGGGAACGCGGTCGCGGTCTTCGCCGTCGCGCTGGTGGTGCAGACGGTCTTCGTGCGGCTGGTCCGGCTGCGCGGCGCGATGCTCGGCGAGGAGATGCTCGCCGACCTGCGCGAGGACTTCCTGGTCCGCGCGGTCGGCCTCCCGCCGGGCGTGCTGGAGCGGGCGGGCACCGGTGACCTGCTCTCCCGCATCACCACCGACGTGGACCGGCTGGCCAACGCGATGCGGGAGGCCGTGCCGCAGCTGGTCATCGGCGTGGTGTGGGCGGGGCTGCTGATCGGCGGGCTCGCCCTCACGGCGCCGCCGCTCGCCCTGGCGGTGGTGGTCGCCGCGCCGCTGCTGATCGCCGGCTGCCGCTGGTACTTCAGGCGGGCGCCCTCGGCCTACCGCTCGGAGGCGGCGGGGTACGCGGCGGTCGCCGCCGCGCTCGCCGAGACCGTCGACGCGGGCCGCACGGTCGAGGCCCACCGGCTCGGCGCGCGCCGGGTGGCGCTCTCGGACCGGCGGATCCAGGAGTGGACGCGATGGGAGCGGTACACCCTCTTCCTGCGGTCGGCGCTCTTCCCGGTGGTCAACCTGACGCACACCACGGTGCTGTGCGGGGTGCTCGCCATCGGCGGCGCCGGTGTCCTCCACGGCTGGATGGACATCGGGCAGCTGACGACCGGCGCGCTGCTCGCGCAGATGCTGGTGGACCCGATCGGGATCGTGCTGCGCTGGTACGACGAGCTCCAGGTGGCGCAGGTGTCGCTGGCCCGACTGGTGGGCGTGCGGGACATCGAGCCGGAGCCCGGCGACGGGTCGGTGCGGCCGGAGGGGCGGTCGGTCGAGGCCGCCGACGTGCGGTTCGGGTACCGGGAGGGCGTGGACGTGCTGCACGGGGTGTCCCTCGCGGTGGCCCCGGGCACCCGGCTCGCGCTCGTCGGTCCTTCCGGCGCGGGCAAGTCGACGCTGGGCCGGCTCCTCGCGGGCATCTACGGGCCGCGCGCCGGTGCGGTCACGCTCGGCGGTGCCGAGCTGGCCCGGATGCCGGCCGAGCGGGTCCGCGAGCACGTGGCGCTGGTCAACCAGGAGCACCACGTCTTCGTCGGCACGCTCCGCGACAACCTGCTGCTCGCCCGCCCGGAGGCCGGTGACCCGGAGCTGTGGACGGCGCTGGCGGCGGTGGACGCGGAGGAGTGGGCGCGGGCGCTCGACGCGGGCCTCGACACCGAGGTCGGCTCGGGCGGCCGGGCGCTGACCCCGGCGCAGGCGCAGCAGATCGCGCTGGCCCGGCTGGTGCTGGCCGACCCGCACACGCTGGTCCTGGACGAGGCGACCTCGCTGCTCGACCCGCGCGCCGCCCGGCATCTGGAGCGCTCGCTCGGGCGGGTCCTGGACGGGCGGACGGTGGTGGCGATCGCGCACCGCCTGCACACGGCCCATGACGCCGACCTGATCGCGGTGGTCGAGGAGGGCCGGATCAGCGAGCTGGGCAGCCACCACGACCTGGTCGCGGCGGACGGCGCGTACGCGGCGCTGTGGCGCTCCTGGCACGGCTGAGCCCGGCCCGCCCCGGCCCGGGCGACGACCGTGACCCGCGCCCGGGGCAGGGCGCGGGTCACGTCCTCGGGGCGGCGGGTCAGACGCCCGCGACCGACTGGATCCAGGAACGGTAGGCCGTCACGTTGGTGTACGCGGTGGTCGTCTGGCGGTCGCTGGTGGAGGCGACCCCGACCTGGACGCCGTTCGCCATCATCGGGCCGCCGGAGTCGCCGCCGGCGGTGATGCCGTCGCCGCGCCGGGCGCAGATCGCCGAGCCGTTGTACGCGTCACGGCAGCCCCCGGTCACCGTCACGTTGGCGACCTTCAGGTAGCGGGACTGACAGGTGGCCTCGGAGCCGCACTGGGAGGTGGCGCCCCAGCCGTAGACCTGGACGCTCTGTCCGACGCTCACGGAACCGGGCTGGCCGAGCCGGGCGTAGGTCGCCGTCACGGAGCGGTCCAGGCGGACCAGCGCGAGATCCGAGCTGTGGGTGTAGGTCTGGACGCCGTTGGCGAGGGTCCCGCCGCTGTGCTGGTCCAGGCTGCCGATCCGGAAGGACAGTCCGCCCCCGGTGACGCAGTGCTTGGCCGTCAGGATCCAGGTGGGGGCGATGATCGTCGCGGAACAGGTCTCCCTGCCGTTGGAGAGGAGCCGGGCCGCCCAGGGGCCGCTCTGGGCGTAGCCGCCGCCGATGATCGGCTGGACGGCCGCGACGTCGGCGCGGGCGGGCGGCTCCGCCGCCGCGGCGGCGGGCGCGAAGAGGGCGAGCACGGAGAGCGCGGCGGCGGCGGCCGACGCCCATATGCGGTGCGTACGCAAGGTTCCTCGTCTCCGACGGCACACGGAAGCGCCGCCTGTGGGGGAGTGGGTGGAACCAGAGTCGTCACGCGCCGGACCCCCGGGTAATCCCGTTCGTCCATAACACCGCGCTATCCCCGGGGGCCGGGGTCGCGGAGGGGACCGGGGGACGCCCCGCCGCCGGGCCGGCGCTCAGGTGGCGCGCTGGGCCGTCTCTTTCGGATCGGGCCCGGCAGGATCCGAAAGAGACGGCCTAGAAGAAGCCGAGGGCGGAGGCTCCGCCGACGCCGCCGAGGAGCATGAAGACCGGCATGAGGACCTTCAGCTCGACCCAGCTGCCGGCCCGGAAGCGCATGCCCTTGGGCGGGCCGATCGGGTACCAGCGCTTGCGGCCGATGGGGATCGGCCACAGGATCGGGCAGCCGGAGACGGTGAGCGCGTCGCCGATGTCGTGGACGAGGGCGCCGAGGACGATCGGCAGGCCCAGCCACAGGTACTCCTGGCCGGGGCCGGTGAAGAGCCAGTCCGAGCCGTTGCCCGGCTGGTCGAGGACGCCGGCGAGGATCCAGGCGCTGGTCGCGCCGAGCAGCCAGACCAGGACGTCGCTGGACATCCGGGCGGCCCGCCACAGCAGTCCCTCGACGGCGAGGACGAGGTGGACGAAGAGGATCGTGAGGACGGCCCAGCGTCCGCCGGTGACGGCCGCGGCCGAGCAGCCGCCGCCGATGAGGACCGCCCACAGCCAGGTGTGGGTGAGGGTCCGGTGGCCGCCGGAGCGGCGGGGGTCCTGGGGGCTTCGGGTCGCCTTGTAGACGGCGTACGACAGCTTGTCGACGATCTCGCACAGGCCCCGGGAGACGGGGCCGAAGGCGCGCGAGATGGTGGCCGACTTGTGGTCCAGGTCGGGGGCGAGGGCCGCGCCCGCGCACAGCAGCGCGCCGACCAGCAGCACCGGCCAGGGCATCGGGTGGTCGAAGGCGGCCGCGGCGGCTCCGACGCCCAGCCAGGCCGCCGCGCCGGACAGCGAGTGCGCCGGTCCCATCATGGTCGGTGTCGCCCCGTTTCTCCCCTGCCGGCGCCGAGTTGACGACCGGTCGACGGAGCAGCCTATCGGGCGTGATCTTCGCATCCGACAGCCGGTTCCCTCATCCGAGCGGAATGCAGGCAAGATGGGGACGTGACCCTTATCGATCAGCTGCCGCCGACCGCCGACCCCGACGCCCTCTTCGAGGCCTTCTCCTCCTGGGCCGAGGAGCGCGGCATCTCGCTCTACCCGGCGCAGGAGGAGGCGCTGATCGAGGTGGTCTCGGGGGCGAACGTCATCCTGTCGACCCCCACCGGGTCCGGGAAGTCGCTGGTGGCGGCGGGCGCGCACTTCACGGCGCTCGCCAACGACCAGGTCACGTTCTACACGGCGCCGATCAAGGCGCTGGTGTCGGAGAAGTTCTTCGACCTGTGCAAGATCTTCGGCACGGAGAACGTCGGCATGCTGACCGGCGACGCGTCGGTGAACGCGGACGCGCCGGTGATCTGCTGTACGGCCGAGGTGCTGGCCTCGATCGCGCTGCGCGACGGCAAGGACGCCGACATCGGCCAGGTCGTCATGGACGAGTTCCACTTCTACGCCGAGGCGGACCGGGGGTGGGCCTGGCAGATCCCGCTGCTCGAACTCCCCCAGGCGCAGTTCGTCCTGATGTCGGCGACGCTCGGCGACGTGTCGATGTTCGAGAAGGACCTGACCCGGCGCACGGGCCGGCCGACGTCGGTGGTCCGCTCGGCGACCCGGCCGGTGCCGCTCTCGTACGAGTACCGGCTCACGCCCATCACCGACACCCTGACCGAGCTCCTGGAGACGAAGCAGGCGCCCGTCTACATCGTGCACTTCACGCAGGCGCAGGCCGTCGAGCGGGCGCAGTCGCTGATGAGCATCAACATGTGCACGCGCGAGGAGAAGGACAGGATCGCCGAGCTGATCGGCAACTTCCGCTTCACCACCAAGTTCGGCCAGAACCTCTCGCGGTACGTCCGGCACGGCATCGGCGTGCACCACGCGGGCATGCTGCCGAAGTACCGGCGGCTCGTGGAGAAGCTGGCGCAGGCGGGTCTGCTGAAGGTGATCTGCGGGACGGACACCCTCGGCGTCGGCGTGAACGTGCCGATCCGCACGGTGCTCTTCACCGCCCTCACCAAGTACGACGGCAACCGGGTGCGCACGCTGCGCGCCCGTGAGTTCCACCAGATCGCGGGCCGGGCCGGCCGGGCCGGCTTCGACACCGCCGGCTTCGTGGTGGCGCAGGCCCCCGAGCACGTCATCGAGAACGAGAAGGCGCTGGCGAAGGCGGGCGACGACCCGAAGAAGCGCCGCAAGGTGGTCCGCAAGAAGGCCCCCGAGGGCTTCGTCGCCTGGAGCGACACGACCTTCGAGAAGCTGATCTCCGCCGAGCCGGAGCCGCTGACCTCCCGCTTCAAGGTCACCAACATCATGCTGCTGTCGGTGATCGCCCGCCCCGGAAACGCCTTCGAGGCGATGCGCAAGCTCCTGGAGGACAACCACGAGCCGCGCCGGAACCAGCTGAGGCACATCCGCCGGGCCATCGCGATCTACCGCTCGCTGCTCGACGGCGGTGTGGTGGAGCAGCTGGACACCCCGGACGCGGAGGGCCGCACGATCCGGCTGACCGTCGACCTCCAGCAGGACTTCGCGCTGAACCAGCCGCTGTCCACCTTCGCGCTGGCCGCCTTCGACCTGCTCGACCCGGAGTCCCCCTCGTACGCCCTCGACATGGTCTCCGTGGTCGAGTCGACGCTCGACGACCCGCGCCAGATCCTCGCCGCCATGCAGAACAAGGCGCGCGGCGAGGCCGTCGGGCAGATGAAGGCGGACGGCGTCGAGTACGAGGAGCGGATGGAGCGGCTCCAGGAGATCTCCTACCCGAAGCCGCTGGAGGAGCTGCTCTGGCACGCGTACAACGTCTACCGGAAGTCGCACCCGTGGGTCGGCGACCACCCGGTGTCGCCGAAGGCCGTCATCCGCGACATGTACGAACGGGCGATGACCTTCACGGAGTTCACCTCCCACTACGAGCTGGCGCGGACCGAGGGCATCGTGCTGCGCTACCTGGCGAGCGCGTACAAGGCGCTCGACCACACCATCCCGGACGACCTGAAGACGGACGACCTGGAGGACCTGATCGCCTGGCTGGGCGAGATGGTGCGCCAGGTGGACTCCTCGCTGCTCGACGAGTGGGAGCAGCTGGCCAACCCGGAGGTCCAGACGGCCGAGGAGGCCCAGGAGAAGGCCGACCAGGTCAAGCCGGTCACGGCGAACGCCCGCGCCTTCCGGGTCCTGGTGCGCAACGCGATGTTCCGCAGGGTGGAGCTGGCGGCGCTCGACAAGGTCGGCGAGCTGGGCGAGATGGACGCCGACGCCGGCTGGGACGCGGACGCGTGGGGCGAGGCGATGGACGCCTACTGGGACGAGTACGAGGACCTGGGCACGGGTCCGGACGCGCGCGGCCCGAAGCTGCTCGCGATCGAGGAGGACGCGGCGCACGGCCTGTGGCGCGTCCGGCAGACCTTCGCCGACCCGAACGGCGACCATGACTGGGGCATCAGCGCGGAGGTGGACCTGGCGGCCTCCGACGAGGAGGGCCGGGCGGTCGTCCGCGTGACGTCGGTCGGACAGCTGTAGAGGAGTTCCGTGGTGACCAATCCCGCCGAGAGGCTCGTGGATCTGCTCGACCTGGAGCGGATCGAGGTGAACATCTTCCGCGGCCGCAGCCCGCAGGAGTCGCTCCAGCGGGTCTTCGGCGGGCAGGTCGCCGGCCAGGCCCTGGTGGCGGCCGGGCGGACCGTGGACGGGGACCGTCCGGTGCACTCCCTGCACGCCTACTTCCTGCGGCCGGGCCGGCCGGGCGTGCCGATCGTCTACCAGGTGGAGCGGGTGCGGGACGGCCGGACGTTCACCACCCGCCGGGTCACGGCGGTGCAGGAGGGCCGGACGATCTTCAATCTGACGGCCTCCTTCCACCTGCCGGAGGAGGGCGCCTTCGCGCACCAGCTGCCGCCCCGGCACCTGGTGGACCCGGAGAGCCTGCCGAGGCTGGCGGACGAGATCCGCGACCACCTCGGCGCCCTGCCGGAGGCGCTGGAGCGGATGGCCCGCCGTCAGCCCTTCGACATCCGGTACGTCGACCGGCTGCGCTGGACGAAGGACGAGGTCAAGGACGCGGACCCGCGCAGCGCGGTGTGGATGCGGGCGGTGGGCCCGCTGGGCGACGACCCGCTGGTGCACACCTGCGCGGTGACGTACGCCTCCGACATGACCCTGCTCGACGCGGTGCGGATCCCCGTCGAGCCGCTGTGGGGCCCGCGCGGCTTCGACATGGCGTCCCTGGACCACGCGATGTGGTTCCACCGGCCCTTCCGGGCCGACGAGTGGTTCCTGTACGAGCAGGAGTCCCCGGTCGCGACCGGCGGCCGGGGACTGGCCCGGGGCCGGATCTACGACCGGGAGGGCCGGATGCTCGTCTCGGTGGTCCAGGAGGGCCTGTTCCGCTCGCTGGAGTAGGCCGCTCCCTCCGGATCGCGCCGCGAGCCCGGCGGGATCCGGAAAGGGGCGGCCCGGCCGGTCACTCGTACTCGGTGCCGCCCTTGCGGGTCAGGTAGGCCGGGCTGACCGCCTTGGCGACGGCCCGGCCGCCGGTGACCGGGCTGTACCGCTCCACGGCCGGCCGGACGACGACGCCCTCCCGGAGGTGGGCGGAGCGCCCGGAGACGGTCTCGGTGCCGCTCGCGTGGGCGAGGACGGTGTCGAGGTCGTACGGCCCCTCGTACAGGCGCGGTACGAGGGGGACCTCGCCCGGCTCCAGGACGGCGGCCGGGTCGAGCCAGCGGACCTGGCCGTCGATCTCGGCGGAGACGTCGAACAGCGCGTAGCCGACGGCCTCGCGTCGGGCGTCGGCGCCGTAGGCGAGGTCCTGGACGCCGGAGCCGTACACCTCCCCGAAGAAGCCGACCCGGGTCGCCCCGAGGCGGGCGGCGAGCCGCTCGGCGACGGCGGGCAGGCCGTGCGCGTGGACGGCCCGCCAGTACAGGTTGCGGGGGTCCTCCTTGAGGGCGAGCCCCTTGGCGCCGAAGCCCTTGGACGAGACGTGCGTGCGGCCGCCGTCGGCGACGTGGGTGAGCAGGCAGGCGGTGCCGTGGATCTTCTCCGTGAGGACGACCGCCTCGCCGGGCTCGAAGATGCCCGGGTAGCGGTGGAGGTTCTCGATGTCGACCCAGGGCAGCAGGTCGGACGTCGCCTCGACGTCCCCGCTCATGGTCGGCGGTATCGGCGGCACCCACTTGGTGATCCCGAGCGCCTCCGCGAAGTCGGTGCCGTCGGCGGCGGCCCGCTCCAGGTCGACGCCGGCCAGCGCGCCCGGCCGGCAGACGATCCCCTGCGACAGCTCGCCGCGCAGCCGTACGGCCCTCACCCGGTCCGAGGCCTTTCCGGCCAGCCGCCCGGTCAGTCCCAGCTCGTCGACGAGCGCGGCGGGCAGCACGGCCTGCTCCGGGATGTACACGGCGGTCTCGCCGGTCCGGTAGGCGCCCTTGGCGACGACGGCGCGGTAGAGGCCGACCTGGGCCAGTTCGAGGGCGTCGGCGTTGGGGTGGGGATGGACGGTGAGGACTTCGGCGGTGACGCGCAGGGTGGACATGTTCGGGACTCCGGTCGCTGGTGTTACGCGGGTTTCGGTCTCATCGCGGCCCACCCTGACAAGCCGTGAAATGCCTGGTCCACCGTTTTCGACGGCTGGTACCGTCGCAATCTTCGCCGGGCGCGTCCCGGACGGAGTCCCGTCAGGACCACGCCGTGGCCCCTCCCCCGCCGAGGGATGCCCGTACGGCTACGGGGCGGAGGAGCCGGCGCTCCTCGCGGTGCCGCGGGCGCCGCTGGGCGACGGTCCGGCGCGGCGGTTTCTTCCCTGAGGGCCTGCCCGGCGCGCGGGATCAGACGGTCCCCAGGCCCGGGAGGGGGTCCTGGTCGACCTCGTGGCGGCGGCTGCGGATGTCGGGCGCCGGCGGGTGGAGCTTGGCGTCGCAGGTGGGGCCGAGGCCGGTGCGGCGGGAGTCCGCTCCGGTGAGGGGGCGACCGCAGAGGCGGCACCGGACGAGGCGACGCGACGCGCCGGGGGCGGAATCGACCGCGATTGCCAGCGGTTCTTCACTCATGTTGTCATCTCACCCTAGTCTCGACGAGGAGCTCCCCCATGAGTCTGTACGACATCCCGCTGAAGAACCTGGCCGGTGAGCCGGTCTCCCTGGCCGACTACCGCGACCGCGCCGTGCTGGTGGTGAACGTGGCCTCGAAGTGCGGCCTCACCCCGCAGTACGAGGGCCTCGAGCGGCTGCAGAAGGCGTACGGCGAGCGCGGGCTCACCGTCGTCGGCGTGCCCTGCAACCAGTTCCTCGGGCAGGAGCCGGGGTCGGCGGAGGAGATCCAGAGCTTCTGCTCGACCACGTACGGCGTCACCTTCCCGCTGCTGGAGAAGACCGAGGTCAACGGCGACGCCCGCCACCCGCTGTTCACCGAGCTGACGCAGGTCGCCGACGCCGAGGGCGAGGCCGGTGACGTGCAGTGGAACTTCGAGAAGTTCCTGATCTCCGCCGACGGCACCGTGACCCGTTTCCGTCCGCGCACCGAGCCGGAGGCCCCCGAGGTCGTCGCGGCGATCGAGGCGCTCCTCGTCTGAGTCGCTCGTGGG
>NZ_JBHTST010000054.1:3967-46583 GCF_042794995.1 Streptomyces sp. NPDC056503 | reverse complement strand
GGGGGGGTGGGGTGTGCCCCCCCCCCCCCTGTGGGGGGGCCCCGCCCGGGGCCCCCGCCCCCCCCCCGCGGCCGGCGCCGCGGGACTGGTTCGAAGCGCCGGGCGCCGAAGCGCTCTCTCGCCACCCACTGGTACGCGTGGGCCATGATCGCCCCGGTGGTGATCGTGATCGCCGTGATCATCGGGTACCCCCTGGTGCGCGGCATCTACCTGTCGCTCACCGACGCCAACGAGCGCAACGTCGCGCGCAGCATCGGTGTCAACGAGATCCCGGCCAGCTACGAGTTCGTCGGTCTGGACAACTACGTCACGGCCCTCAACGGCAGCCAGTTCTGGGCGACGCTCGGCTGGACGGTCCTGTGGACCGTGGCCTGCGTGTCGATCACCTTCGCCCTCGGCCTGGCCCTCGCCAACATCCTCAACCGCAAGATCGCCGGCCGCTCCGCCTACCGGATGATGCTCATCCTGCCCTGGGCGGTCCCCGGCTTCGTCTCGGTCTTCGCCTGGCGCTTCCTCTACGACGAGCGCCGCGGCATGCTCAACCAGATCCTCTCCGGCATCGGCGTCGACGGCATCCCGTGGCTGAACGACCCCACCTGGGCCAAGTTCTCCGTCATCGCCGTCAACGTCTGGCTCGGCATCCCCTTCATGATGGTGGCCCTCCTCGGCGGCCTCCAGTCCATCCCCGGCGAGCTCTACGAGGCGGCCGAGATGGACGGGGCCAACGCCTGGCAGCGCTTCCGGAACATCACCCTGCCGGGCCTGCGGTCCGTCTCCAGCACGGTGATCCTCCTCTCCACCATCTGGACCTTCAACATGTTCCCGGTGATCTTCCTGCTCACCCGGGGCGGACCCGGCGAGGCCACCCAGATCCTCGTCACCCAGGCGTACAAGTTCTCCTTCGAGATCAGTCCCCGCGACTTCGCCCAGTCGTCCACGTGGGGCGTCCTCATCCTGGTGCTCCTGATGCTCTTCGCCGCGATCTACCGGCGCGTCCTCCGCAAGCAGGGAGAAGTCTGGTGACCACCACGACCCCCACCCCCACGCAGCGACTCAACGCCCCGCTCCGGGGCCGTCGCTCGCCGCTCGCGTCGGTGGCGCTGCACGTCACCCTGATCGTCGCCTCCGTCGTCGCCGTCTTCCCGGTGCTGTGGGTCCTGCTGACCTCGCTCAAGCCCGCGAAGTACGCGACCACCGCGGACTTCTTCAAGGAGACGACGTTCGAGAACTACACGAACCTGCTGAGGGACACCCCGTTCCTCACCTGGTTCGGGAACTCGCTCCTCGTCGCCGCGCTCACCACGCTCATCGGCGTGTTCATCTCCGCCACCACCGGCTACGCGGTCAGCCGCTTCCGCTTCCCGGGCAAGCGCGGCCTGATGTGGACCCTGCTCATCACGCAGATGTTCCCGGTCGCCGTCCTCATCGTGCCGATCTACAACATCATGGCGACGCTGGGGCTGCTCAACCAGTCGGCCGGCCTGGTCATCACTTACCTGACCATCGCCGTCCCCTTCTGCGCCTGGATGATGAAGGGCTTCTTCGACGGCATCCCGCGCGAGATCGACGAGTCGGGATACGTGGACGGGCTCACCCCCTTCGGCACCTTCTGGCGCCTCATCCTGCCGCTCGCCAAGCCGGGCATCGCGGTGACCGCCTTCTACTCCTTCATCACCGCCTGGGGCGAGGTCGCCTACGCCTCCGCCTTCATGGTCGGCGACGAGAACATGACGCTCGCCGGCGGTCTGCAGAAGTTCGTCAACCAGTACGGGGCCCAGTGGGGTCCGATGACGGCGGCCTCCGTCCTCATCGCCATCCCCGCGGCCCTGGTGTTCCTCTTCGCCCAGCGCCACCTCGTCACCGGCATGTCCGCCGGTGCCGTCAAGGGCTGACGGCCCTGAACGCCGAACCCGTACGCCCCTCCTTACCTCCCAGGGAAGACATGACCCAGCATCTCGCCCCCGCCGCCGACGCCCCCACCACCGGCACCGACACGGGCTGGTGGAGAGACGCGGTGATCTACCAGGTCTACCCGCGCAGCTTCGCCGACGGCAACGGCGACGGCATGGGCGACCTGGTGGGCATCCGCGGCCGGCTGCCGTACCTCAAGGAGCTCGGCGTCGACGCCGTGTGGCTCTCCCCCTTCTACGCCTCCCCCCAGGCGGACGCCGGCTACGACGTCGCCGACTACCGGGCCATCGACCCGATGTTCGGCTCGCTGCTCGACGCCGACGCCCTGATCCGCGAGGCCCACGACCTGGGCCTGCGCATCATCGTGGACCTGGTCCCCAACCACTCCTCGGACCAGCACGAGTGGTTCCAGCGCGCGCTGCGCGAGGGCCCCGGCTCCCCGCTGCGCGAGCGCTACCACTTCCGCCCCGGCAAGGGCGAGAACGGCGAGCTCCCGCCCAACGACTGGGAGTCCATCTTCGGCGGCCCCGCCTGGACCCGGGTCGAGGACGGGGAGTGGTACCTCCACCTCTTCGCCCCCGAGCAGCCGGACTTCAACTGGGAGCACCCGGCCGTCCGCGACGAGTTCCGCTCGATCCTGCGCTTCTGGCTCGACATGGGCGTCGACGGCTTCCGCGTCGACGTCGCCCACGGCCTGGTCAAGGCCCCCGGCCTGCCCGACCTCGGCGCGCACGACCAGCTGAGGCTGCTCGGCAACGACGTCATGCCCTTCTTCGACCAGGACGGCGTCCACGAGATCTACCGCTCCTGGCGGAAGATCCTGGCGGAGTACGACGGGCAGCGCGTCCTCGTCGCCGAGGCCTGGACCCCGACCGTCGAGCGCACCGCGAACTACGTGCGCCCCGACGAGATGCACCAGGCGTTCAACTTCCAGTACCTGGGCACCCACTGGGACGCGGCCGAGCTGCGGACCGTCATCGACGCCTCGCTGGAGGCGATGCGCCCGGTCGGCGCCCCCACCACCTGGGTGCTCTCCAACCACGATGTCACCCGGCACGCCACCCGCTTCGCCAACCCGGCGGGCCTCGGCACCCAGCTGCGCACCGCCGGCGACCGCGAGCTCGGCCTGCGCCGGGCCCGCGCCGCGACCCTGCTGATGCTGGCCCTGCCCGGTTCCGCGTACGTGTACCAGGGCGAGGAGCTGGGTCTGCCGGACGTCACCGACCTGCCCGACGAGGTGCGCCAGGACCCGTCGTTCTGGCGGGCCAGCGGCCAGGACGGCTACCGCGACGGCTGCCGGGTGCCGATCCCGTGGACCGCCGAGGGCTCCTCGTACGGCTTCGGCTCCGGCGGCTCCTGGCTGCCGCAGCCGGCCACCTGGGGCGGGCTGAGCGTCGAGGCGCAGACCGGCGACCCCGGCTCCACCCTGGAGCTGTACCGCAGCGCGCTCGCCGTGCGCCGCGAGCGCCCCGAACTCGGTGCGGGCGAGGCCGTGGAGTGGCTGGAGGCACCCGAGGGTGTGCTCTCCTTCCGCCGCGACGGCTTCGTCTGCACCGCCAACACCACCGGCCGGGCCATCTCCGTCCCGCTGCCCGGCCGGTATCTCCTCTCCAACGAGGACGTCAGGATCGTGGACGACACCGCAGAGGTGCCGGCCGACACCACCGTCTGGTGGGCGGTGTGACGATCCCCCCGCCGCGGGGCACCGGAAACGGCGCCCCGCGGCTCGCGGACATCGCGGCCCAGTCCGGGGTCAGCGAGGCCACCGTCAGCCGGGTCCTCAACGGCAAGGCGGGCGTGGCCGGCGGGACCCGGCACAAGGTGCTCGCGGCGCTCGACGTGCTCGGCTACGAGCGTCCCGTACGGCTCAAACGCCGCAGCGCGGGGCTCGTCGGGCTCGTGGTGCCCGAGCTGACCAACCCGATCTTCCCGGCCTTCGCGCAGGTCGTCGAACAGGTCCTGGCCGGGCACGGCTACACGCCGGTGCTCTGTACCCAGATGCCCGGCGGCGCCACCGAGGACGAGCTGGTCGACCAGCTCGTCGAGCGCGGGGTGGCCGGCATCGTCTTCCTCTCCGGGCTGCACGCGGACGCCTCCGCCGACCCGGCGCGGTACGCCCGGCTGACCGAGCGGGGCGTGCCGTACGTCCTCATCAACGGCTACCACGAGCGGATCGACGCCACCTTCGTCTCCCCGGACGACCGGGCGGCGGCGCGGATGGCCGTGCGGCACCTGGCCGAGCTGGGCCACGAGCGGATCGGCCTCGCCATCGGCCCGACCCGTTACGTGCCCTCGCGCCGCAAGGCCGAGGGCTTCGCCGCCGAGCTGTACGAGATGCTCGGTGTGGAGCGGGCGGAGGCCGAACGCTTCGTGCGGCCCACCCTGTTCGGCGTCGAGGGCGGGCACGCCGCCGCCGAGATCCTGCTCGACGAGGGCTGCACGGGCATCGTGTGCGGCTCCGACCTGATGGCGCTCGGCGTCGTCCGGGCGGCCCGTGCCCGGGGTCTCGACGTGCCCCGGGACGTCTCCGTCGTCGGCTTCGACGACTCCCCGCTGATCGCCTTCACCGACCCGCCGCTGACCACCGTGCGCCAGCCCGTGCAAGCCATGGCGACGGCGGCCGCCGGCGCGCTCCTGGAGGAGATCGAGGGCAACCCGGTGCAGCGCACCGAGTTCGTCTTCCAGCCGGAGCTGGTCGTGCGCGGTTCCACCGCGCAGCCGCCGCAACTCCTTGCGTGATCCCTTGTGAGGGGCGTGCCGGAAGTATTGACCGCACGCCTGTACGCCCCTACGGTCGCGGCTGAAAACAGTTGCTGAGAGTTTCGGCAACTTCTTGCGAACAGCTCTCGCACGCGACAGGGACGTCGTACAGGAGGAAGCATGGCAAGAAAGACCGTGGCCGCTGCACTCGCCCTCGTGGCGGGAGCCGCTGCGGCCGTCACGGCGAACGCCCCGGCACAGGCCACCCCGCCGGGGACGAAGGACGTCACCGCGGTGATGTTCGAGTGGAACTTCGCCTCGGTGGCCCGTGAGTGCACCGACCGCCTCGGCCCCGCCGGCTACGGCTACGTCCAGGTCTCCCCGCCCCAGGAACACCTCCAGGGCGGACAGTGGTGGACCTCGTACCAGCCCGTCAGCTACAAGATCGCCGGCCGCCTCGGCGACCGCACCGCCTTCAAGAACATGGTCGACGCCTGCCACGCCGCCGGCGTGAAGGTCGTCGCCGACTCGGTCATCAACCACATGGCCAACGGCTCCGGCACCGGAACGGGCGGGACCCCGTTCTCCAAGTACGACTACCCGGGCCTCTACTCCGGCTCCGACATGGACGACTGCCGGTCCTCGATCTCCAACTACCAGGACCGGGGCAACGTCCAGAACTGCGAACTGGTCCAGCTCCCCGACCTCGACACCGGCGAGGAGTACGTCCGCGGCAAGATCGCCGGCTACCTCAACGACCTGCTGTCGCTGGGCGTGGACGGCTTCCGCGTCGACGCCGCCAAGCACATGCCGGCCGCCGACCTGGCGAACATCAAGTCCCGGCTGACCAACCCGGGCGTCTTCTGGAAGCTGGAGGCCATCTACGGCGCCGGCGAGGCCGTCTCCCCGAGCGAGTACCTCGGCAGCGGCGACGTCCAGGAGTTCCGCTACGCCCGCGACCTCAAGCGGATCCTGCAGAACGAGAAGCTCGCCTACCTGAAGAACTTCGGCGAGTCCTGGGGCTACATGCCCTCCGGCCAGTCCGGCGTCTTCGTCGACAACCACGACACCGAGCGCGGCGGCGACACCCTGTCCTACAAGGACGGCGCGAACTACACCCTCGCCTCCGTCTTCATGCTCGCCTGGCCCTACGGCTCCCCGGACGTCCACTCCGGCTACGAGTGGACCGACAAGGACGCGGGCCCGCCCAACGGCGGCCAGGTGAACGCCTGTTACACCGACGGCTGGAAGTGCCAGCACGCCTGGCGCGAGATCTCCTCCATGGTCGCCTTCCGCAACACCGCCCGCGGCGAGGCAGTCGCCAACTGGTGGGACAACGGCGGCAACGCGATCGCGTTCGGCCGCGGCGCCAAGGCCTACGTGGCGATCAACCACGAGTCCTCCGCGCTCTCCCGCACCTTCCAGACCTCCCTGCCGGCCGGCTCCTACTGCGACGTGCAGTCGAACACCGCCGTCACCGTCGACTCCTCCGGCCGGTTCACCGCCACGGTCGGCGCCAACACCGCCGTCGCCCTCCACGTGAACGCCACCACCTGCGGCGGCACCACCCCCACCACGCCGCCCACCACCCCGCCGACGACGCCCCCCGCCACCGCGGGCGCCTCCTTCAACGTCACCGCCACCACGGTGATCGGCCAGAACATCTACGTCGTCGGCAACCGCGCCGAGCTCGGCAACTGGGCCCCCGCCTCCGCCCTCAAGCTCGACCCGGCCGCCTACCCGGTGTGGAAGCTGGCCGTGAACCTGCCCGCGGGAACGGCCTTCGAGTACAAGTACCTCCGCAAGGACGGGGCCGGGAACGTCACCTGGGAGTCCGGTGCCAACCGCACCGCGACCGTCCCCGCCTCCGGCCAGGTCGTCCTGAACGACACCTTCCGCAGCTGAGCCTCCTCCCTCCGCAGGGCCGCCCCGACCGGGGCGGCCCCCTCTTCCCGTACCTCCAGGGAGCACCCGTGATACCCAAGAGAACGGCCGTGGCGCTCGCCGCCGCCCTCGTCGCCGCCCTCGTCCCGGCCCTGCCCGCGACCGCCGCGCCCCGACCGCCGGCCCCGCCGTCCGACCGGGCGCTGGCCGCCGAGCCGGCTCGCCAGGACCTCACCCGCGAGCAGTTCTACTTCGTGCTCCCGGACCGCTTCGCCAACGGCGACACCTCCAACGACCGGGGCGGCCTCACCGGCAGCCGCACCGCCACCGGCTTCGACCCCGCCGACAAGGGCTTCTACCAGGGCGGCGACCTCAAGGGCCTCACCCAGCGCCTGGACTACATCAAGGGCCTCGGCACCACCGCCATCTGGATGGCGCCGATCTTCAAGAACCGGCCCGTGCAGGGCGAGGGCAAGGACGCCTCGGCCGGCTACCACGGCTACTGGATCACCGACTTCACCCAGGTCGACCCCCACTTCGGCACCAACGACGACCTCAAGAAGCTGATCGCCGCCGCCCACGCCAAGGGCATGAAGGTCTTCTTCGACGTCATCACCAACCACACCGCCGACACCGTCGACTACGCCGAGAAGAAGTACGGCTACCGCCCCAAGGGCGCCTACCCGTACCTCGACGAGGACGGCCGCCCCTTCGACGACCGCGCCGCGATCGGGAAGGTCGACGCGGACTCCTTCCCGTACACCCCCGTCGAGAAGGCGAACACCAAGGTCCCCGCCTGGCTCAACGACCCGACGATGTACCACAACCGCGGCGACTCCACCTGGCAGGGCGAGTCCGCCGAGTACGGCGACTTCGTCGGTCTCGACGACCTGTGGACCGAGCGCCCCGAGGTCGTCGAGGGCATGAAGAAGATCTACGAGAAGTGGGTCCGCGACTTCGACATCGACGGCTTCCGCATCGACACCGTCAAACACGTCGAC
Organism: Streptomyces sp. NPDC056503; assembly: GCF_042794995.1. NCBI lineage: Bacteria > Bacillati > Actinomycetota > Actinomycetes > Kitasatosporales > Streptomycetaceae > Streptomyces > Streptomyces sp. NPDC056503. Next base: position 39,087 of record NZ_JBHTST010000054.1, on the reverse strand, counting down.
CTGGACTTCTGGACCCAGTGGGCCACCGCGCTCGACGCCTACGCCAAGAAGCAGGGCCGCGAGGACTTCTTCATGTTCGGCGAGGTCTACTCCGCCGACACCACCGTCACCGCCCCCTACGTCACCCGCGGCCGGCTCGACGCCACCCTCGACTTCCCCTTCCAGGACGCCGCCCGCGCCTTCGCCTCCCAGGGCGCCGGCGCCGACCGCCTCGCCAAGGTCTTCGGCGACGACTACCGCTACACCACCGACAAGGCCAACGCCTACGAGCAGGTCACCTTCCTCGGCAACCACGACATGGGCCGCTTCGGGGCCTTCCTCAAGCAGGACAACCCGAACGCCTCCGACGCCGAACTCGTCCGCCGCACCACGCTCGCCAACGAGCTGATGTTCCTCTCCCGCGGCAACCCGGTGATCTACTCCGGCGACGAGCAGGGCTTCACCGGCGCCGGCGGCGACAAGGACGCCCGCCAGCCCCTCTTCGGCTCGCGGATCGCCGACTATCTCGACGACGACCAGCTCGGCACCGACCGCACCCACGCGACCGACGCCTACGACACCACCCACCCCCTCTACCGCTCGATCGCCGCCCTGTCGAAGCTCACCCGCGAGCACCCCGCGCTCCGCGACGGCGTCCAGCAGGAGCGCTACGCCGAGGGCTCCGTCTACGCCACCTCCCGCACCGACGCGAAGCAGCGCGTCGAGTACCTGGTCGCCGCCAACAGCGCCACCGAGGCGAAGACCGTGAACATCCCGGTCGACTCCACCGCCTTCCACGCCCTGTACGGGGGTCAGGGCGCCGTCGCGGCGAAGGACGGCGAGGTCACCGTCACCGTCCCGGCCCTCTCCACCCTCGTCCTCAAGGCCGACCGGCCCCTCCCGGCCGTCGCCCAGCGGCCCACCGTCACCCTCAAGGCCCCGGCCGCCGGCGCCACCGGCACCGTCGAGCTCACCGCCGACGTCACCGGGGGCGCCCTGAACCGCGTCGTCTTCGCCGCCCAGGTCGGCGACGGCCGCTGGCAGACCCTCGGCACCGCCGACCACGCCCCCTACAAGGTCACCCAGCACGTGACCGCCCCCGCCGGCACCGCGCTCCGCTACAAGGCCGTCGTCGTCGACGCCGCCGGACGCACCGCGAGCGCCACCGCCGCCACCACCGCGGGCGCGCCCCCGGCGCCCGAGAAGCCGGTCGCCGTCGAGCGCCCGTACGCGATCGTCCACTACCGGCGCGAGGACGGGGACTACGACGGCTGGACCCTGAACGCCGCCGGCCAGAAGGCGGCGTTCACCGGCCGCGACGCCCACGGCGCCTTCGCCTGGGTGAAGCTCCCCGAGGGCGCCTCCTCCGTCGCCTACACCGTCGAGAAGGACGGCGCCGCCGACGGCCCGCAGCGCACCATCAGCCTCGGCCGCACCGGCGAGGTCTGGGTCGCCCAGGGCCAGGACGGCCAGTCCGACACGAACCCGGCCCCGGCCCCGGCCGACAAGACCAAGGCCGTCATCCACTACCAGCGCGAGGACGGGAACTACGACGGCTGGGGCCTCCACCTGTGGACCGGCGCCGCCCAGCCCACCGACTGGTCCAAGCCCCTCCTGCCCACCCGCGTCGACGCCTACGGCGCCGTCTACGAGGTGCCGCTCGCCGAGGGCGCCACCACGCTCTCGTACATCCTCCACAAGGGCGACCAGAAGGACCTCCCCACCGACCAGGCCCTCGACCTCGCCACCTACGGCAACGAGGTCTGGCTCCTCGGCGGACAGCCCACGTACCTCCTGCCGACCGTCGGCGGCGCCCCCAGCCTCGACCTCGGCAAGGCCGAGGCCCAGTGGATCGACCGGAACACCGTCGTCTGGAAGGTCAAGGCGACCGACTCCACCAGCCAGCAGCTCGTGTACGCCCCCGACGGCGGCATCACCGCCACCGACGGCGTCCTCAGCGACGAGGGCCAGTGGCTCCGGCTGAACCAGGGCAGCCTCACCGACGCCCAGAAGGCGAAGTTCCCGCACCTCAAGGACTACCCCGCCTTCACCGTCGACCCGCGCGACGCCGACCGGATCCGCGCCTCCCTGCGCGGCCAGCTGATCGCCACCCAGCGGGCCGCCAACGGCGCCCTGCTCGCCGCCACCGGCGTGCAGACCGCCGGCGCCCTCGACGACCTGTACGCCGCGAAGGCCGTGAAGGCCGACCTCGGCCCGGTCTTCGACAAGGGCCGCCCCACCCTCTCCCTCTGGGCGCCCACCGCGCAGTCCGTCGCCCTGGAGATCGACGGCCGCAGCGTGCCCATGCGCCGCGACGACGCCTCCGGCGTCTGGAAGGTCACCGGCCCCAAGTCCTGGACCGGCAAGCCGTACCGGTACGTCGTGAAGGTCTGGGCGCCCACCGTCCGGAAGGTCGTCGAGAACCGCGTCACCGACCCCTACTCGACCGCCCTCACCGCCGACTCCGCCCGCAGCCTCGTCGTCGACCTCGCCGACCCGAAGCTCGCCCCCGCCGGCTGGAAGGGCCTGGCGAAGCCGGCCGCCGTGCCGCTGCGCGACGCCCGGATCCAGGAACTCCACGTCCGCGACTTCTCCGTCGCCGACCCGACCGCGAAGGCCGACCACCGCGGCACCTTCCTCGCCTTCACCGACAAGGACAGCAAGGGCTCCCGGCACCTCAAGGCCCTCGCCGACTCCGGCACCAACTACGTCCACCTCCTCCCGGCCTTCGACATCGGCACCATCCCCGAGAAGAAGTCCGCGCAGACCGAACCCGGCTGCGACCTGAAGGTCTACGCCCCCGACTCCGAGGAGCAGCAGGCCTGCGTCGCCGAGGCCGCGGCGAAGGACGCGTACAACTGGGGCTACGACCCGCTGCACTACACCGTGCCCGAGGGCTCCTACTCCACCGACCCGGACGGCACCCGCCGCACGGTCGAGTTCCGGCAGATGGTCCAGGCCCTCAACGGGCAGGGCCTGCGCACGGTCATGGACGTCGTCTACAACCACACCGTCGCCGCCGGACAGTCCGACAAGTCGGTCCTCGACAAGATCGTGCCCGGCTACTACCAGCGCCTCCAGGCCGACGGCTCCGTCGCCACCTCCACCTGCTGCGCCAACACCGCGCCCGAGAACGCCATGATGGGCAAGCTCGTCGTGGACTCGGTCGTCACCTGGGCCAGGCAGTACAAGGTCGACGGCTTCCGCTTCGACCTCATGGGCCACCACCCGAAGGAGAACATCCTCGCCGTCCGCAGGGCGCTCGACGCCCTGACCGTCGAGAAGGACGGCGTCGACGGCAAGGCGATCGTCCTTTACGGCGAGGGCTGGAACTTCGGCGAGATCGCCGACGACGCCCGCTTCGTCCAGGCCACCCAGAAGAACATGGCCGGCACCGGCATCGCCACCTTCTCCGACCGGGCCCGCGACGCCGTCCGCGGCGGCGGCCCCTTCGACGAGGACCCGGGCGTCCAGGGCTTCGCCTCCGGCCTCTACACCGACCCCAACGCCTCCACCGCCAACGGCACCCCGGCCGAGCAGAAGGCCCGCCTCCTGCACTACCAGGACCTCATCAAGGTCGGCCTCACCGGCAACCTCGCCTCCTACTCCTTCACCGACACCTCCGGGCGCGCGGTCCGCGGCTCCGAGGTCGACTACAACGGCGCCCCGGCCGGCTACGCCGACGCCCCCGGCGACGCCCTCTCCTACGTCGACGCCCACGACAACGAGACCCTCTACGACGCCCTCGCCTTCAAGCTCCCGGCCGGCACCTCGGCCGCCGACCGGGCCCGCATGCAGGTCCTCGCCATGGCCACGGCCACCCTCTCCCAGGGCCCGGCGCTCTCCCAGGCCGGCTCCGACCTGCTCCGCTCCAAGTCCCTCGACCGCAACTCCTTCGACAGCGGCGACTGGTTCAACTCGATCCACTGGGACTGCCGCGACGGCAACGGCTTCGGCATCGGCCTGCCCCCGGCCGCCGACAACAAGGCGAAGTGGGGCTACGGCAAGCCGCTCCTGGTGAACCCGAACCTGACCGTCGGCTGCGCCGAGATCGACGGCGCCTCCGCCGCCTACCGGGACCTCCAGAAGATCCGCGCCACCGAGCCGGGCTTCTCCCTGGCCACCGCGGGCCAGGTCCAGTCCGCGCTCTCGTTCCCGCTCTCCGGCGAGGACGAGACCCCGGGTGTGATCACCATGCGCCTCGGTGACCTCGTGGTCGTCTTCAACGCGACCCCGGGCGAGCGGAAGCAGACGGTCGGCTCCCTGGCCGGCACGGGCTACGGCCTGCACCCGCTCCAGGCGAACGGTTCCGACGCCGTCGCCAGGTCCGCCTCGTACGAGGCGGGTTCCGGCACCTTCACGGTCCCGGCCCGCACGGTCGCGGTCTTCAAGGCCACGACCTGACCATGTCGTACCGGGGGTCCCGGCCGGCCTTGTGCGGCCGGGACCCCCGCGGTGAGGCTGGGGCGGTCACCCCGTACCGACTGGAGAGGCAGCCATGCCGCAGATCACCGTCGACCATTCCGTCCCCTTCGACCGGCGCGGATTCGCGCTCGACCTCCACGGACTCGTGGCGGAGACCGTCCACACCTCCGTCGGCGTCTGCAGGACCCGCTTCCGGGAGGTCGCGGAGGCCGTCGTCGGCGACGGCACCACCGACGCCGCCGTGGTGAACGTCGAGATCGCCCTGGCGTTCGGGCGGACCGACGCGCTCAAGGCCCACCTCGCGAAGGTCGTGCTCGACCTGTTGTCCCGGCACCTCAAGGCGGTCGACGGGGTGCGCCTCGCGGTCGAGGTCCGCGACCGCGAGAGCGCCTACCGCAAGGTCTGATCCGGCACGGCGGGCAGGGGGGCCGGGGACAGCGTGAGGAGCCGGCCCACCAGCTCCGCGAACGGCCCGTCGGCCGGCTCCTCCGCCAGGATCGCCGTCAGCACCTTCGCCGTCTGCTCGTCGTAGACCGCGCTCACCGCCGTCAGCGCGGCGAAGTCGTGCACCAGCTTCCGCTCCAGCTCCCCGCGCGGCACCCGCCGCCCGTCCAGCCACAGCAGCGCCGTCGACTCCGCGAGCGACACCCAGGACCGCACGACCAGTTCGAGCCGGGGCGACGGGTCCGCCACCCCGAGATGGGCCACGATCTGCTCGTACGCGGCCTGCCGCACCTCGTCGATCATCGCGTTGGTCGTCGACGAACCCACCGCGGGACCGCCCCGCATCAGCGCGGCGAAGCCCGGGCCGTGGTCGTCGACGAAGTCGAAGAACCGGCCCATCACCCGCAGCAGCCGTGCCCCCAGCGGGCCCTGCGGCGGCTCCAGGAAGCGGGCCGCGAGCTCGTCGGCCGCACGCCGCAGCGCCGCCTCGTACAGGCTCTGCTTGCCGGGGAAGTAGTGGTAGACCAGCGGCCGGGAGATACCCGCGGCGGCGGCGATCTCGTCGATGGAGACCTCGTCGGGGGAGCGGCTGCTGAAGAGTTCGAGCGCCACCCCGATCAGCTGCTGCTTGCGCTCCTCGACGCCCATCCTGCGCCGTACACCGGTCGTCATACGAACAGCCTATCGGGGTCCGTTACGCTCCTCGTCCATGAGCGACGAGCCCGCGGTGGCGACGGAGGAAGAGACCGACCCGGAAGGTCGGGTAAAGACCGGTCCGGAGGGTCCGGAGGGTCCGGAGGGGAAGACCGGCCAGGAGGGGAAGACCGGCCAGGAGGACCCGGACGAGGACACCGGCCAGGAGGGCCCGGACGAGGACACCGGTCCGGAAGACCCCGAGCGGACCGACGGCATGACGCCCAAGCAGGCGAGACGGCTGCGCGTGGCGGCCGCCTCGGTCCTGCTGGTGGTGATGGGCGTGGTCCTGGTGATCCGGCTGGCGAGCCGGACCTCCGTGCTGGTCGTCGGCGTCTACGGCCTCGCGATGATCCTCTGCGGGGTCGTCATCGAGCTGGCCCGCAACGGCCGCACCCGGCTGGGCACCTGGCTGCTCGTGGGCGGCCTCGCCGCCGCCCTCGCCTTCGACTGGCTGATCCTGCCCTGACCCCGGGGCCTACAGGTCCAGGACGAGCTTCCTCCCGGCGCAGCGCGAGACGCAGATGAGCATCGAGTCCGCCCGCTCCGCGTCGGTGAGCAGCTCGTCCCGGTGGTCGACCTCGCCGTCCAGGACGGTCTGCCGGCAGGTGCCGCAGAAGCCCTGCGCGCAGGAGTACATGAGGCCCGGCACCTCCTCCCGTACGGCCGCGAGCACCGACTGGTCGGCGGCGACGGCCACCGTCCGCCCGGAGCGCCGGAGCTCGACCTCGAAGGGGGTGCCGTCGGCCGGGGCGAGCGCCGAGAAGCGCTCCAGGCGCGGGGACCTGCCCTCCGGCATCGCGGCGGTGACGGCGTCCATCAGCCCTTCGGGGCCGCAGCAGTAGACCTGCGTCTCGGTCGGCACCTGGGCCAGGAAGGACAGGTCCGGATATCCGGCCTCGTCCTCCGCGACCACCGTCACCCGGTCCCCGCCGAGCCGTTCGAGCTCGGCGAGGTACGGCATGGTGGCGCGGGAGCGGCCGCAGTAGACCAGCCGCCAGTCCGCGCCCGCCGCCTCGGCGGCCCGTGCCATCGGCAGGACCGGGGTGACGCCGATGCCGCCGGCGACGAAGACGTACGCGGGGGAGTCGGCCAGCGGGAAGCGGTTGCGGGGCCCCCGGATCTCGATCTCGACGCCCTCGTGGAGCTGCTCGTGCACCTCGTGCGAGCCGCCCTGGCCGCCCTGCTCCTCCCCGATGAGACGGGTCGCGATCCGGTAGACGTCCGCCTGGCGCGGGTCGCCGCAGAGCGAGTACTGCCGGATCCGCCCCGACGGGAGCACGACGTCGAGGTGGGCGCCGGGTTCCCAGGACGGCAGCCGCTCGCCCTCCAGGCGCAGTTCGACGACCCCCTCGGCGGGGACGGACCGGCCGGTGACGAGCACCCGGCGCGGGACGGTCGCCCCGCGCCCGTAGCCGGAGACCGGTGTCTCCAGGGACGGCAGCGGCCACAGCGGGGCGGTGGTCATCCGGGAGCGGACCGCGCGGCGCACGAGCAGCGCGGCGCCCGCGACGAGGGCGACGGTGGCGAACCGGGGCATCAGCGGCCTCCGTTGGCGCCGGGGGAGGCGGCGAGGTAGGCCACGGCCTGTGCGGTGTCGCCCTCCTGGGAGGGGTGGTAGGCGCGGCTCAGGTAGCGGGGTATCGAGCGCAGCATGGCCGGGGTGGACGGCAGCACGCCCTCGCGGCCCTTGCGGTAGAACTCCGCCCAGGCGACCTTGGGGTCGAGCAGGCTCGGGTCGTTCTCCATGAAGAAGCGGACCCCGCGCTGCCAGAGGAAGACCATCGTGGAGAAGGCGAGCGCCCAGGTGCGGGCCCGGCGCCGGTAGCCGCCGTCGAGGTGCATGAAGAGCTCGAAGGCGACCGCCCGGTGCTCGACCTCCTCGGCGCCGTGCCAGCGCAGCAGGTCCATCATCATCGGGTCGGCTCCGCGCCGGTCCAGCTCGTCGGCGTTGAGCACCCAGTCGCCGAGGAAGGCGGTGTAGTGCTCGATCGCGGCGATCAGCGCGACCCGCTCCATCAGCCACCAGCGGCGGGCCCGGCCCGGCGGCAGCGTCCGGTCGCCGAGCAGCTTCTCGAAGAACCAGTCGACCTGCGCGGTGTACGGGGTCGGGTCGAGGCCCTGCCCGCGCAGGTGCGGCAGGACGTCGTCGTGCGCCTGCGAGTGCACGGCCTCCTGGCCGATGAAGCCGATGACGTCCTCGCGCAGCCGGTCGTCGGTGATGTACGGCAGCGCCTGCTGGTAGACGTGCACGAACCACCGCTCACCGGCCGGGAGCAGGAGGTGCAGCACGTTGATCGTGTGCGTGGTGAAGGGGTCGCCGGGAACCCAGTGGAGAGGGGTCTCCTGCCAGTCGAAGGCGACCTTGCGGGCCTTGAGCTCGACGTGTTCCGACGCCACCGGTGCAGGCTGCGTATTAGACATGCCGTCAATGTACTGAGGAGTAAGCACGGGGAACAGAGCCGTGCACGGCCTTTTTCGGCCCGGCACCGGGCCCCGCGACCCCGTGCCCGGACCCGGCTTCCGGACTGGGGAGTCAGACCCCGCCACCCGCGACCCGCCACCCGCGACCCGTGACCCGCCACCCGCGCCCGGGCTCAGCGCAGCGCGGGCATGCGGCGGCCGTCCTTCAGGGTGGCGCTCAGCTCCGCGCGGGCACCCGCCGCCGCCTTCGCGGCCAGGACCGACCCCTCGGCGCGGCCCGTGACCCCGCCCTTCACCTCCACCGACGCCACGTCCGGCCCGCCCGCCGCCAGCACGTACCAGCCACCGCCCGGCGCCTGCCACAGCGCCCCGGCCAGCACCCTCGGCTCCCGCACCCCGCACGCGGGCGTGTCCTGCGCGCGGGCCGCGAGCGCGGCCGGGACCTTCGGGTCCGGCGGCAGGAACTGCGCGAGGACCCGGGTGCCGGCGCCCCGCCAGGTCTCCGCCCGGGTGCACACCCAGGCCGCCCGCCCCGCGCCGCCCGGCAGCGACTGCCGGGCGAACCGCCAGGCCCGCACCGAGCCCACCCCCTGCCCCAGCACCGTCGTCAGCTGGCACGCCGTCCGGGACCAGACCGCCCGTGCCTCGCGCCCGGTCGCCTCCACCGGTGCGCCGGGGGGACCCCACAGCAGACGGGCGGGCACCAGCTCGCCGAGGTCGCCGAGCAGCCGGCCACCCGAATCGTCCCTCACCTGAAGGGTGTTCCACCGCGCGCACTCCTTCGCGAGCGCGGGGCTCGGCACGGCGTCGGTCACCCCGCGCGCGTCCCGCCCCAGCGCCCACGGCTCCTTGCCGGGCATCAGCAGGTCCCGCACGGCCGTGCCGGTCACCCACGGCGCGGTCAGGTACCGCACGTTGCCGGCGGCCCGCGTCACGACGACGGCGCTGGCGCCGGGCCCCTCGGCGCCGTCGGTGCGGGCGAAGTCCAGCGCGGCGCCCGCCGTCCCCTCCACCGGCTCGGCGTACCGCACGATCCGCAGCCCGTCGTGGAAGAGCACCACCCGGGCCGCGTCCACCCGCCCCGCGAACAGCAGTTGGGGCGGCCCCATCGGCGGCCCGACCGGGGTCCCCGGCGTCGCCGAGGACTCCACCGCCCCGCCGGGCCGCGCCCACACCGCGAGCGCCCGCCGCAGCAGCGACGCGTCCCCGGCGAGCTCCCCGCGCGCCGGCCACACCGAGTAGTCCCGCCGTACGGCCCCGGGCCAGACGGCCGGGGCGACCCGTCTCACCTTCGCCGGGTCGAGCGCGGCCTCGGCGGCGGGGTTACGGGCGTAACTCGGCGCCGCAGCACCGTTTCTGCCCCAGCCGTCCCCCGGCAGCCCGAGCAGCGCCCCGCACACCAGCAGCGCCGCCACCCCCACCAGCACCGCCCGCCCGTGCTGCCGGCGCCGCAGCAGATCCCCGGGCCGCGCCTGAAGCGTGCACGGATCGAACTCCGCCGACTCCAGGAGCGAGGCCCCGCTGAGCCGGGGCCCGGCACCACCGCGCCGCTCCTCCGCCCCGGGGGCGGAGGAGGCAGAGGAGGCGGGGGAGGCGGGAGGGACCGGGGAGGCCGAAGCGGTCGGAGAAGTCGGGGAGGTCGGAGAGGCCGGAGAGGCCGGAGCGGTCGGGAAGGCCGGAGCGGTCGGGGACGCCGGAGCGGTCGGGGACGCCGGGGCGCGGCCGGGACCGGCCTGCTCGGCGACCCGCTCGGGACGCCCGCCACCGCGCGGGGAGGGGGCCGGCGGGGCGGGCTCGGGGAGGTCGGGAAGGCCGTCCTCCTCCAAGGCGGCCAGTTCGGCCAGCGCGGACCGCGGGTCCCCGGCGCCCGCCGCGGCCAGGACCCGGAGGACCTCCGCGTCGCCCTGGCGCTCCAGGCCGCGCAGCACGTACGCGGCGCGGGCCGGGCCGGAGAGGCGGGAGAGCAGCCGGTCCAGGGCGAGTTCGTCCGCTCCGCCGGCCCGGGGGAACAGCCGCAGCCCCCACACCTGCGGCAGCAGCGGCGGCAGCTGGGCCCGGCGCGGCACCGCGAGCCGCCGCAGCGGCAGCGCGGCGACCAGGGCCTGCCGGAGCACCTCGCCCCGCACGTACGCGTACCCGGGATCCACCGCGTCCTCGGGCCGCCGGGGCTCCGGCACGGCGGGCCCCGGCACCCGCCGGCGCGGCAGCGCCCGCTGCACCAGCGCGTGCGCGGTCAGCACCCGCCGGTTGCGGCCCATCGTCGGCGGCAGGACCAGATAGGCGATGCGTACGAGCCGCGGATAGCGCTCGACGAGGGCGGCCTCGGCCTGCTCCACGTCGACGGGGCCCACGGGCGAGGGAACGAGATCCTGGGTGCTCACGTTCAGCAGAACGAGCGATTCTTCCGATGGTCACCCCGGCCGGCCCCGCGCCGCCCGGCCCCTTCAGGCCGCGTACACCGTCAACCGCTCCCGGACCAGCGCCGTCACCTCGTCCGGAACCCCGAGCCCGTCGCGTACGTACGCCTCCATCGAACCGTGCCGCTCCGCGACCTCCTCCAGCCCCGCCTCCAGGTACTCCGGCAGCACCCCGATCATCGCGAGCACCAGGTCGGGGTCGCCGCCCTGGGCGACGAACCCCTCGATCATCGGCGCGAAGGCCTGCCGCACCGCCGGATTCACCGCCAGGTACTCCTCCCGCACCGTCGCCTCGTCCGCCCCGAGCAGCGCGAGCACCACCGTCGCCGCCCAGCCCGTACGGTCCTTGCCGGCCGTGCAGTGGAAGAGCAGCGGCCCGGCCCCCGGGGTCCCCAGCTCGGCGAGCAGGGCCCGGTAGGAGGCACGGGCGGAGGGGCTGTCGACGAAGGCCCGGTAGGTCCCCCGCATCGCGTCCAGGATCCGCCCGCCGCCGAGGTGCCGCTCGGCGAGGGCCGGGTCGGTGAGCAGCGTCTTGAGCCGCGCGGCGGGCGGCAGCCCGCTCACGGCCAGGTGGTCGGCGAGCACGTCCGCGACGAGCAGCCGCGCCCCGTCCGGCAGCCGGTCGGGCCGGTCGGCCCGCTCGGCGGCGGTCCGCAGGTCGACGACGGTACGGATCTTCAGTCCGGCGACCGCCGCCTCCTCCGCCTCCAGCCGGTCGAGCTGCGCCGACCGCAGGACGAGCCCGCCCCGCACGGACCGCCCGCCGCCCAGCGGTACCCCGCCGAGGTCCCGGAGGTTGGCGACGGAGGCGGCGGCTATCGCGGGCATGGGCTGGGTCTCCTCCGGTGGCGCGGCTTTCCTCCCGACCGTAACGGGCCCGGCCCGACTCGGCACGACGAGCCCGGACGCGGGGCCGACCGGCCACCGCCGGGGCGGGACGGGCGCCCCGCACCCCCCCCGCCGACGGCCTGGAAGGCGGTCCGTTCCGTACCGCCGACGGCCTGGAAGGCGGTCCGTTCCGTACCGCCGACGGCCCGGAAAGTAGTCCGTTCCGTACCACCGGGAGGCGGTCTGTTCCGCTCCGCCGGCGGGTGACAGCATGTCCCCGATGACGCGTCCCCGGTCGCCGCTGCGCGCCCTGAGAGCCGCCCTGTTCGCGGTGGTGTGCGTCGTACTGGCAGCGGTGGGGCATTCGTCCATGTCTGACCACCCGCTCGCCCCCCGCACCCTCCTCGCGGCCTTCGCCGCCACGGCCGCCGTCGCCTGGTGCGCGGCCGGCCGCCGGCGCGGCCCCGTCGCCTGCGCGACCGGGACCCTGACCGCCCAGGGCGCCCTCCATCTGGTCTTCTCCCTGACGGGAGCCCATCCGGGCGGCGCCCCGGGGACGGCATCCCCGGCGGGCCGGTCCGCCGGCGCCCCCCAGGCCGCGCACGCGGGCCACCCGGGGCACGCGGACCCCTCCGCCCACCTGGGCCACGCGTCCCACGGCGGCACCGTCACCGACACCGCCGCCCCGGACGGCCTGCTCCTCCCGGACGGGCTCGTCGCCCCGGACGGGCTCGTCACCCCCGACGGCCTCGCCGACCTCCTCGCCCCCGCCGTCGCCGGCGGGGGCGGCATGCTCGCGGTCCACCTGCTGGCCGCGCTGGTCTGCGGAGTGTGGCTGGCACGCGGCGAGGCCGCGTTCTTCGCGCTGGCGGAGGGGACGTTCAGGCCGCTCCGCCGACTGTTCGCCGTCCCGTCCGGGCCCGTCGCCGTGCCCTCCGACCCGCGTCGTCCCGTCCGGCGGCCGCGTCGGGACGCCCGGCGGCCGCGCGCCGTCGTCCTCGCGCACGTCCTCTCCCGGCGCGGCCCGCCCCGGCCGCCCGTCCCCCGCGCCACGGTCCTCGGTCCGCTCGTCTGACGCCGCCGGGGGCCGGTTCCCCCTGCCCGACGGCAGACCCCTCACGAGACTCCGAGGACAGTCATGACCATCGACGATCCCGCACGCCCCGACACGGCCGGCACCGCCGGTCCGGCCGAGGCTCCCGCCCCACCGCGTCGCCCCGGCGCCTGGGCCTCCCTCCGGCCCCTCCTCCTCCGGCTCCACTTCACCGCCGGTCTCCTCGCCGCCCCCTTCCTGCTCGTCGCGGCGCTCAGCGGCCTGCTCTACGCGCTCTCCTTCCAGGCCGAGAAGGTCGTGTACGCGCACGAGCTGGAGGTCCCGGCCGGCGACGCCGTCCTCCCGCTCGACCGCCAGGTGGACATCGCCCGCGAGGCGAACCCGGACGGCACCGTCACCGCCGTCTGGCCCGGCGCCGAACCGGGCGCGACCACCCGCGTCCTGATGGCGGATCCCGAAGCCCCCGAGGGCACCTCGCTCGCCGTCTTCGTCGACCCGTACACGGGCGACGTGCGCGGGCAGCTGCCCAGCTACGGCAGCAGCGGCGCCCTGCCGCTCCGCACCTGGATCGACGGTCTCCACCGCGACCTCCACCTCGGCGAACCCGGCCGGATCTACAGCGAACTCGCCGCCGGCTGGCTCTTCGTCCTGGTCCTCGGCGGCCTCGCCCTCTGGATCGCCCGGCGCCGCACGAAGCGGCGGGCCCTCCTGCTGCCGGAGCGCGGTCCCAAGTCCCGCCGCCGCACCCTCTCCTGGCACGGTTCGGTCGGCGTCTGGGCCGCCCTCGGCCTGCTGCTGCTCTCCGCGACCGGCCTGACCTGGTCCCGGTACGCCGGCGAGAACATCGGCACCCTCCAGGACAGCCTCGGCGGCGCCACCCCCGCCCTCTCGGCAGGGGTCGCGGGCGGCGACGGCGCCGCGGGCGGCGAGCACGCGGGCCACGGCGCCGGCCACCAGCCGGCCGCCCCCGCCCCCGCCACCGCCGACATCGGCGTCGACCGCGCCGTCGCCGCCGCCCGCGCGGCCGGCCTCGACAGCGCCTCGATAGCCGTCACGCTGCCCGCCGACGGCAGCGGTTACGTCGTGAAGGAGACCGACAAGCAGTTCCCGGTCGAGCTGGACTCCGTCGCGCTGGACCCGGCGGACGGCACCGTCCTCGACCGGCTCCGTTTCGGGGACTACCCGCTCCTCGCCCGGCTGACCCGGATCGGCATCGACGCCCACACCGGCGTCTTCCTGGGCCTGTTCAACCAGCTGGCCCTCGCCGCCCTCGCCCTCGCGCTGACCCTGATGATCCTCTGGGGCTACCGCATGTGGTGGCTGCGCAGTCCCCGCCGCCCGGTCGGCCGGGGTGCCTGGCGGAAGCTGCCGGTGACGCTCCTCCTGCCGCTCGCCGCGGTGACCGCGCTCGTCGGCTGGTTCGTCCCGCTGCTCGGCCTCAGCCTGCTGGCGCTCCTCGCCGCGGAAGCCGTCCTCGCCCTGGTGACCCGGGCGAGGACGAACCGGGGGAGGAGCACGGAAGCCTAGGGCAGGTACTTGTAGCCGACCCGCCGCACGGTCTCGATCGTGTGGCGGTGCGCGGCGCCCAGCTTGCGGCGCAGCCGGGCCACGTGGACGTCGACCGTGCGGCCGTCGCCCACGTGCCCGTACCCCCACACCGTCTGCACCAGCTGGTCGCGGGTGTGCACCCGGTGCGGATGGGCCACCAGATGGGCGAGCAGTTCGAACTCCAGGTACGTCAGGTCGAGCGCCCGCCCGTCGACGGTGGCGATCCGCCGCTCCCCGTCGATGGAGACCGGCCCCTCCGTGTCCGCGTCCGTGTCCGTCTCCGACGGCGTGAGCGAGGGCGGCTCCTGTTCGGCGGGCAGCAGCACCAGATAACCGACCATCGGCGGCCGGCCGGGCAGCGTGGGCAGGGCGTGCGGAGGGGCGGGCAGCAGCGTGGCGCCCGGCGGCAGGAAGTCGGCGACCCGGGCCAGCGCGGCGACCTCGTCGGGGGCGACGGCGCGCAGGCGGGGACGGGAGGCGGGGACGAGCGGGGTGGCGGCAGCCTGGGTGTGGGCCATGGGAGGACTCAGCTCTCTCGCGCGAGGTGCGGGACGGACCGGAGGTCGTACGTCATGCGTCATGCGCGTCGGCCGAAGGCCGGGGACCGGAATCCGCCCGGTCGGGGCTTTAGAGGGCCGACGCGTTCCTCACGCGCCGACAGCACCGGTCGAAGTCGTGGTGCTGGCGGGAAGGCCAGAACGGCTCGAGGTCGTGGCGACCCCTCGCGCTGTCGTTCCGCTCCATGCTGGCCATATCCCTATTAAACCAGGAGGGAAGTCCTCCGGGCAGCCCGGGGACGGCCAAAACCGTTGTCGTTCCTCCCACATGGCGAAAAGGGGCGCCCACCGTACGGAACGGTGGGCGCCCCTTCACGGGATGCGCGTCGGCGGGACGATCAGACCTGGCCGGCCTTGGCCAGCGCCTCGCAGCAGGTGTCCACGATGAGGCGGGTCACCACGTACGGGTCGACGTTCGCGTTCGGGCGACGGTCCTCGATGTAGCCCTTCTGGTCCTGCTCGACCTGCCACGGGATGCGGACCGAGGCGCCGCGGTCCGAGACGCCGTAGGAGTACTCGTCCCACGGGGCGGTCTCGTGGAGACCGGTGAGGCGCTCGTCGATGCCCGCGCCGTAGTTCTTGACGTGGTCGAGCGGCTTCGAGCCCTGGCCGAGGGACTCGCAGGCGGTGATGATCGCGTCGTAGCCCTCGCGCATCGCCTTCGTGGAGAAGTTGGTGTGCGCGCCCGCGCCGTTCCAGTCGCCCTTCACCGGCTTCGGGTCGAGCGTCGCGGAGACGTTGAAGTCCTCGGCCGTGCGGTAGAGCAGCCAGCGGGCGACCCACAGCTGGTCGGAGACCTCCAGCGGGGACAGCGGGCCGACCTGGAACTCCCACTGGCCGGGCATGACCTCGGCGTTGATGCCGGAGATGCCGAGACCGGCGGTGAGGCAGTTCTCCAGGTGCGCCTCGACGATCGGACGGCCGTGGATCTCGTCCACGCCGACGCCGCAGTAGTAGCCGCCCTGCGGGGCCGGGAAGCCGTTGACCGGGAAGCCGAGCGGACGGGTGCCCTCGAAGAAGGTGTACTCCTGCTCGATGCCGAAGATCGGCTCCTGCGCGCCGTACGTCGCGGCGACCTCGGCCAGCGCGGCACGGGTGTTGGACTCGTGCGGCGTCATGTCCGTGTTGAGGACCTCGCACAGCACCAGGACGTCGTTGCCGCCGCGGATCGGGTCCGGGCAGGTGAAGACCGGCTTGAGGACGCGGTCCGAGGCGTGGCCCTTGGCCTGGTTGGTGCTGGAACCGTCGAAGCCCCAGATCGGCAGCTCCGCCAGCGACAGGCCCTCGCCCGCGATGATCTTCGTCTTCGAGCGAAGCTTCGCGGTCGGCTCGGTGCCGTCGATCCAGATGTACTCAGCCTTGAAGGTCACGGGGGTCATCCTTAGGGCGTGGCGTGCTGCTGCGGGAATCCGCGGCGGCTCGCGGCGCTGCGAGAAGCTGCGGGGCGGCGCCGAACGCCCGGCCGGTGACCCGGCCCGCCGCCCGTAGCGCCTTTCGTGTGACCGCAGCTTCGCAACACGTGATTTCCCTTCGGTTGCCCGTTTGTGAACCCCGTGTTACTCAGCCTTCCTGGAATACCCGCGCCGCCTGTGCGAGCCCGTGGGCGTCGAGCAGCGGCCCGAAGCCGGCCGCGCGGATCCGCCGGACCAGCTCCTCGCGCGAGATGCCCAGCTCCTGGGCCGTCCGCCCCGGATGCCAGTCGCAGGACGCCAGTCGGCGGAGCAGGTAACCCCGTCTGACCTGCGCGTCCGAGAGGCGGAAGGTCTTCAGGTAGGCCGTCCGCCCCTTGTGGTCGGTGATCAGCTCGCCGATGTGCTGCTCCCGGCCGTCCCGCAGGAACGGCGGCAGGAACCGGTACAGCGAGAACGGCCCCATCCGGTACGCCCGCTCGAAGGCGTACGGCGTCTCCAGCAGGTCCCGCGCCATCAGCCCGTCGTGCGCCACCACCCAGCGCCGCTCCTGCTCCCGGGCCGCCGCCCGCAGGTCCGCGAGGTTCCGGACGCCGCCGGCGCCGTCCCGGATGCGGGCCGTGAACTCGGGCACGGGACCGCCGTAGTAGGCGTACTGGTGCACCAGCTCGCCGTACAGGTCCTCCACCAGCGTCGGATGCAGCAGCCGGTAGTCCTCCGGATGCGGCACGACGAAGGCCGCGGCCAGCGCGTCCGCCGTGTACACCAGCACCCCGCACTGGCCCGGGTGCAGTTCGAAGACGCGCAGCGCCTCCGCGAGTCCCGGCACGTCCACACCCGCGTACGCCGCCTCCGCCCGCGGCGAGAGCCCCCGCCGCAGCGCCTGCCGCGACCACTCCTCCCACAGCACGGACGGCCCGCCGAAGTGCAGCGAGAGGTACCCGTCCAGGGCGAGGTGGAGCGGCAGGAACCGCAGCCGGCGCTCGCCGCGCCGCCGCTTGGCGAGCCGGTGGTGCGGGGCGCGCAGCGGCACGGCGGCCGGCGGCCCGTCCCCGAGCCGCGTCCCGTACGCCGCCTCCTCCCGCTCCGCCCCCGACCAGTCCGCGACGAAGCCGTGCGGGATGTAGGAGGTGTAGACGGTGCCGTCGCCGACGTCGACGGACGAGGACCCGTCCCAGCGCGTCCGCTCGTACACCTCCCGGTGCAGCCGCAGCCCCTCGACCGGCTCGGCCCGCACCAGCGGCACCAGCCGCACCCCGCCCCACACCTGCGCGGGCCGCACGTCGAGCCCGGTCAGATCGATCCGCGTCACGCGCCCGCTCCCCTCGCGTGCTCCGTCAGGAAGTCCGCCACCCGCCGGTCCAGATAGGCGCGCAGCTCCGTCAGCCCGGTCCGGCCCTCCGCGAACCCGGCGATCTCCACCAGCGCCGGCAGGTCCTCCGCGTCCCGGATGCCGACGGCCGGCACCGAGGGTCCCAGCCGGCGCACGTCGAACACCCCCGCGTCGTATACGGGGTTCACGTGCACCGCCGCCGTCCGCCGCTCCGGGTCGAGCCGCGTCCGCCACACCCGCAGCACCTCGCCCGCCAGACCCGGCGGCGCGTTGTCCCAGCCGTCCGAGACGATCACGAGCCGCTCGGGCCCGCCGTCGAGCGCGTCGAGGATCCGCAGCCCCAGCGGCGTGGCTCCGTACGGCCTGACCAGCAGCGGATCCGTACCGCCCGAGGTCCACAGACCGGTGTACGCCCCCGGCGCCGCCAACGCCTCCAGGAGGAAGTGGCAGCCGAGCGCCACGGCCAGCGGCCGGCGCCGCTTCACCGCCGAACCCGAGGAGGAGAAGCTGTCGTCGAGGACGGCCGCGACCCGCCCCCAGCTCCCCGCGTACGGCCCCGCCGCCCGCCGCGCCGCGGCCCGCAGCGCCCCGGTCAGCTCGCCCCGCCGCTCCGCCCGCTCGGCGAACGGCAGCGAGAGCACGTACAGCGCGAGCCGGGTCAGCGGCATCACGGTCAGGTCCGAGGCCGTCCCGGCGCCCCGCCCCGAGGCCCGCTCGCTCCGCAGCCGCTCCGACCGCGTCATCCGGGGCGCGATCCGCTCCAGGAACACCGCCCGCTCCACCCCGTGCCGCGCCGCGAACCCCTCGGCGACGGTGAACGGCAGCTCGTACAGCGCGCCCTCGTCGTGGTGGGCCCGTCGGTACGCCTCCAGGGTCCGGTTCCCGTACCGCGCCCGGCGCCCGGGCGCGAAGAGGAAGTCCCCGGTCTCGGCGTCGGCGGGCGGCACGTGCGCGTGCTTGAGGACGGCCTTGACCCCGGCCCGGTACTTCACGGCGTCGAGCGCCGGGTCCGGCCGCGCCGCCAGCCACTCCCGTGCGATCGCGCGCGTGCGCCGGTTGTTCACGCCGGCCTCCCGCAGCTTCCCGAAGAGCCGGTACACCCGCTGCGGCGCCATCCGCGCCAGCCGGGCCGCGACCAGCCGGCCCTCCCCGGCCCCGGCCTCGCCGGGGGTCCGCAGCAGCTGCTCGACGACGAGGGCGGCGTTGTGGTCGTTGATGTCGAGGGCGAGGCTCGCGGCGTACAGCGGGCGGTAGTTGACCCGTACGTACTCGTGCAGGAAGGCGAGCGACAGCCGCTGCTCGGCGGCGGAGGAGCGGAACTCCCGCTGTCCGGTGGCGGTCACGGCCGCGTTCACGAACAGCAGCACGTCCTCCGCGGCGACGAGCTCGGACACGGCGTCCCCTTCCTCGCGTGTCGGGGTGCCGGCCGGGGAGAGGAAGCACGATCAGCGAAGACGTTGCTTTACAAGGCAGGTTCCGGAAGTCGTACCGAAGTCCCGCGGCCGGCACCCGAGCACGCTAACACCGCCGCCGGGGACCGGTGCCACCGCTTTTCGCACCGCCCACCCCCGGGGCCGGCCTTCGGCCCCCGCCCGCTCCGGTGCCCCGTCCCGGCCCCGCACGGCAGACTGGTCCCATGGCGCATCACTCCCTCCCCGACCGTCCCCGGATCGGCCTCCTCGGCACCGGTCCCTGGGCCGCCCGCACCCACGCCCCGGCGCTCGCCGCCCACGAGGGGATCGAGTTCCACGGGGTGTGGGGACGCCGCCCGGAGGCGGCCGCCGAGCTGGCCGCGGCCTCGGGCACGCGCGCGTACGACGACCTGGACGCCCTGCTGGAGGCCAGCGACGCCGTCGCGATCGCGCTCCCGCCGGACGTCCAGGCGCCGATCGCCGCCCGCGCGGCCCGGGCCGGCTGCCACCTCCTCCTCGACAAGCCGCTGGCGACCACGGTCACGGCCGCCCGCGAGGTCGTCGACGCGGCGGAGGAGGCGGGCGTCGCCTCGGTCGTCTTCTGCACCCTGCGCTTCGCGCCCGAGACGGCCCGCTGGATCGAGGAGCGGCGGGCGGAGGGCGGCTGGTACGTGGGCGAGGCCCGCTGGCTCGGCTCCCTCTACGGCCCCGGCTCCGACAGCGCGTACGCGGCGAGCCCGTGGCGCCGGGAGAAGGGCGGCCTGTGGGACGTGGGCCCGCACGTCCTCTCGGTGCTCCTCCCCGTCCTCGGCGAGGTGACGTCCCTGACGGCGGCGAGGGGCCCGGAGGACACCCACCACCTGATCCTCCGCCACGCCTCGGGCGCGAGCAGCACGGCCACCCTCACCCTGAGCGCCCCGCCCCGGGCGGCGGGCGCGTCGATCAGCCTCCACGGCACGGCGGGCCGCGCCGACCTCCCGGCGTGGGACGGCGCCCGGCCCGCGTACACGGAAGCGATCACGGCGCTCCTCGCCGCCGCCCGCACGGCCGAGCCCCACCCCTGCGACGCCCGCTTCGCCCTCCGCCTCACCGAACTCCTCACCGAAGCGGAGAGGAGCGCGGCAGCGCTCTGAGCGCGGGAGGGGCCGAGCAGGGAGGGGCCGAGCGGGAGGGCGTCCGGGCGAAAGAGACGGCCTAGCTCCGGCCGAGGGCGTCCCGTACGGCCTCCTCGGAGCGGCCGATGACGGCGGTGCCGTCATCGGCGGTGATGAGGGGCCGCTGGATGAGCTTCGGGTGGGCGGACAGCGCCTCGATCCACCGGTCCCGGTCGCCCGGCTCCCGGCCCCACTCCTTCACCCCGAGCTCCTTGGCGACGTCCTCCCCGGTCCGCGTGATGTCCCACGGCTCCAGGCCGAGCCGGTCGAGCACGCCCCGGATCTCCTCGGCGGACGGCACGTCCTCCAGGTACTTCCGGACGGTGTACTCGGCCCCCTCCGCGTCGAGCAGGGTGAGGGCCCCGCGGCACTTGGAACAGGCGGGATTGATCCAGATCTCCATCCCCACAACCTACCCGTAAACCCCGTCCGACCAGGCCCGATTGTCAGTGCCCCCTCGTAGAATGGAGTCGAAGGCAAGGGCCCCGGGGAGGGCCCCCGCCACCGTTCGCCAGGAGGTAGCCCATGGCAGTCGCCGTGATCCGCAGGCCGTCCATCGAACCCTTCACGCCCCTCCAGAAGAAGGCCCTTCCGGCCGGCCGGCCCCGCGAGTGGTACATCACCCACAACCGCCGCCTGAAGGCCATGCGCCTCGCGATCGCCCTCCTCGACACCGGCGTCTACGTCCCGTCGAAGGCGACGAACGCGGCGATCCGCACCATGGCCGAGCGCATAGGCATCCACCCGCCCTCGAACACCACCTGCCGCATGGTCCGCACCCTGATCCGCGACAACAACCGCTGACGTCCGGTCGCCGCCCGCCCGCCCGCCCGCGCGCGCGGCGCACGGCGAAGGCCGCCGCCCCGGAGTTCCGGGGACGGCGGCCTTCGTGGTCGTGCGGTGCGCCTCGCGGCTTAGAGGTCGTAGTAGAGCTCGAACTCGTGCGGGTGCGGGCGGAGCTGGATCGGGGCGATCTCGTGGGTCCGCTTGTAGTCGATCCAGGTCTCGATCAGGTCGGAGGTGAAGACGCCGCCGGCCTGGAGGTAGTCGTTGTCCTCCTCCAGGGCCCTGAGCACGGCCTCCAGGTTGGTCGGGACCTGCGGGACGCTCGCGTGCTCCTCGGGGGCGAGCTCGTACAGGTCCTTGTCGATCGGCTCCATGGGCTCGATCTTGTTCTTGACGCCGTCGAGGCCCGCGAGGAGGAGGGCGGAGAAGGCGAGGTACGGGTTCGAGGACGGGTCCGGCGCGCGGAACTCGACGCGCTTGGCCTTCGGGTTCGAGCCCGTGATCGGGATGCGCATGGCGGCGGAGCGGTTGCGCTGCGAGTAGACCATGTTGACCGGCGCCTCGAAGCCCGGCACCAGACGGTGGTAGGAGTTCACCGTCGGGTTGGTGAAGGCGAGCAGCGACGGGGCGTGCTTGAGGATGCCGCCGATGTAGTAGCGGGCGGTGTCCGAGAGGCCCGCGTAGCCGGCCTCGTCGTAGAACAGCGGGTCGCCGTTGGCCCACAGCGACTGGTGGACGTGCATGCCCGAGCCGTTGTCGCCGAAGATCGGCTTCGGCATGAAGGTCGCGGACTTGCCGTTCCGCCAGGCGACGTTCTTGATGATGTAC
The DNA here is from genome assembly GCF_042794995.1 of Streptomyces sp. NPDC056503. Taxonomy (NCBI): domain Bacteria; kingdom Bacillati; phylum Actinomycetota; class Actinomycetes; order Kitasatosporales; family Streptomycetaceae; genus Streptomyces; species Streptomyces sp. NPDC056503. The sequence continues at coordinate 17,796 of NZ_JBHTST010000054.1, read as the reverse complement.
TTGAACAGCATCAGGTCGTCGGCCGCGGCGAGCAGCGTGTTGAACTTGTAGTTGATCTCGGCCTGGCCGGCGGTGCCCACCTCGTGGTGCTGGCGCTCGACCTGGAGGCCGACCTTCTCCAGCTCCAGGGACATCTCGGCGCGCAGGTCGGCGAAGTGGTCGACCGGCGGGGCCGGGAAGTAGCCGCCCTTGTAGCGGACCTTGTAGCCGCGGTTGTTCTCCTCGGAGCCGGTGTTCCAGGCGCCGGCCTCGGAGTCGATGTGGTAGAAGCCCTGGTTCGCGGAGGTCTCGAAGCGGACCGAGTCGAAGACGTAGAACTCGGCCTCGGGGCCGAAGTACGCGGTGTCGGCGATGCCGGTGGAGGCCAGGTAGGCCTCGGCCTTCTTCGCGATGTTCCGCGGGTCACGGCTGTACTGCTCGCCCGTGATCGGGTCGTGGATGAAGAAGTTGATGTTGAGCGTCTTGTCGCGGCGGAACGGGTCCAGGCGGGCCGTCGACAGGTCGGCGCGCAGCGACATGTCGGACTCGTGGATGGCCTGGAAGCCGCGGATCGACGAGCCGTCGAAGGCCAGCTCCTCGGACGGGTCGAAGGCCGTCGCAGGGATCGAGAAGTGCTGCATCACGCCGGGAAGGTCGCAGAAGCGGACGTCGACCATCTTGACGTCCTCGTCCTTGATGAACTTCGCGACCTCTTCGGCGTTCTGGAACCCGTGCTTGGACATCCAACTCCTCCTACTCCCGGCCCGGGGAGGGGCGGGGTTGCAGCTCGGTGATGCGGCCAGTGCGGTGGCGCACGCTCGGACCCGACCCTAGGCAGTCGGGATTTCTCAAGCATGACCCATTTGTTTCGTCGAAGTTAACCGGGGCGGGTGGCGGCTCTCCGTGTCGCGGCTCCCGCCGTGTCCGTGTCGTGTCCGTGTCGCGCCCCATCCACACCCGGACCGAAGTGATCGAAAACGGGCGCAGTACCGTGGTCGGGTGGACAACAGGCAAGCACTCGGATCGTGGCTCTCCGGCCCCCGTGCCGCGGCGGAGCAAGCAGGCGTGGACTTCGGCTACCGGGGACAGCAGCTGGGCCTCCCCGAAGAAGGGCCGGGCTCCATCGCCCGTCCGGGGGCACGGCTCGGCGCGCTCGCCGTGGACTGGGGCCTGTGCCTGCTGATCGCATACGGTCTCATCACCGACGGCTACGGACAGGCGACCAGCAACTGGGCCCTGCTCATCCTGTTCGTCCTGAACGCCCTGACCGTCGGCACCGTCGGCGCCACCCCCGGGAAGCTCCTCTTCCGCCTGCGGGTCGTCTCGGCCCGGGGCGGCCGGCTCTCACTGCCGCGCGCCGTGCTCCGCGCGGCCCTCACCTGCCTGGCGATCCCCGCCCTCGTCTGGGACCGGGACGGCCGCGGCCTCCACGACCGCTTCTCCGGCGCCGTCCAGGTACGGGTCTGAGGCACGGTCCGCCGGACGGCGGGCCGCCGGAGGACGAAAAGGCGGTGCCCCGGACCTGGGAAGGTCCGGGGCACCGCCTTTTCCGGTCTCGTGCGCGTCAGCGCATCTTTCCGCCGCGCGGCATCTTCATGCCCTTGGGCATCGGGCCCTTTGGCAGGGGCATGTTGCTCATGAGGTCGCCCATCGCCCGCAGCCGGTCGTTGGCCGCCGTCACCTGGGGGCCGCTGAGCAGCCGGGGCAGCTTCAGCATCTTGGTGCGGACCTTCTTGAGCGGGACCTGGCCCTGCTCCTCGTCGTTGCCGACGATGATGTCCGTCACCGGCACGTCGACCAGGATGCGGGCCATCTTCTTCTTCTCGGCCACGAGGAGGGGCTTCAGCCGGTTCGGGTTGCCCTCGCCGACCAGGACGATGCCCTGGCGGCCGACCGCCCGGTGCACCACGTCCTGGCTGCGGTTCATCGCGACCGCCGGGGTCACCGTCCAGCCGCGCCCGATGTTCTGCAGCACCGCCGCGGCCGCGCCCGGCTGGCCCTCCATCTGCCCGAAGGCCGCCCGCTCGGCGCGCCGCCCGAAGACGATCGCCATCGCCAGGAGCGCCAGGACGAAGCCCAGGATGCCCAGGTAGACCGGGTGTCCGATCAGGAAGCCGATACCGAGGAGGACACCGAGTACGACGATGCCCACGCCGGCCACGACGAGCCCGACCTTGGGGTCGGCCTTCCGGGTCATCTTGTACGTGAGGGCGATCTGCTTCAGTCGCCCGGGGTTCGCGGCGTCAGCGCCGCCCGTGTTTGCCTTCCTCGCCATGCCTTGAAGTCTACGTGGCCCGGGACGTCGGGCCAGACGCGGCCTCCAGCACGTGCTGGGCCTCGATGCGGTCCTTGGCGCGGCGGCGGTCCTCCAGGACGGAGGTCCAGGCGTTGCGGCGGGCGGTGCGCTGTCCGGCGCCCAGGAACAGGGCCTCGAAGGCCCGGAGGGCGCCGGTGACGGACGGGAGGGCAGTGACGCGGACATGCGTCGACACGGCCGGCATGAGGGGTCCTCTCTCGGAGTGCGGATGAGACGAGGTGGGGGAGCGATCGGTGGCGGTGCGTGGAGCCATGCTCACAGAACGGTGTTACCAGGGCATGACCCGACGGTCAAACACTGATGAATCGCCGCCGCCGGACCCCCGTACGGCGGAGCGGCCCGTACCGCCCCGCTGAACTGCGGGGCCGTACGGGCCGCTCTCCGAGACGCATTACCTGCGGGTAACCGCATGTGCGGCGACTCACACCGGCGTCACACCGGCGACTCGCACCGGCGTCACACCGCCTGGACGGCCTCCACGGTCGCCCCGCGCTTCTCGATCGCCTGCTGGTACAGGCGGCCGGCGCGGTACGAGGAGCGGACCAGCGGGCCCGACATCACGCCGGAGAAGCCGATCTCCTCGGCCTCCTCCTTCAGCTCCACGAACTCCTGCGGCTTCACCCAGCGCTCCACGGGGTGGTGCCGGACGGAGGGGCGCAGGTACTGGGTGATCGTGATGAGCTCGCAGCCGGCGTCGTGCAGCTGCTGGAGCGCCTCGCTGACCTCCTCGCGGCTCTCGCCCATGCCGAGGATCAGGTTGGACTTCGTGACCAGACCGTAGTCGCGGGCCTGGGTGATGACGTCCAGCGAGCGCTCGTAGCGGAAGCCGGGACGGATCCGCTTGAAGATCCGCGGGACGGTCTCGACGTTGTGCGCAAAGACCTCCGGGCGGGACTCGAAGACCTCCCGCAGGAGCTCCGGCACCGCGTTGAAGTCGGGGGCCAGCAGCTCGACCTTGGTGCGGCCGGCGGCGCGCTCGGCGGTCTGCTGGTGGATCTGGCGCACGGTCTCGGCGTACAGCCAGGCGCCGCCGTCCTCCAGGTCGTCGCGGGCGACGCCGGTGATGGTGGCGTAGTTCAGGTCCATCGTGACGACCGACTCGCCCACGCGGCGCGGCTCGTCCCGGTCCAGCGCCTCGGGCTTGCCCGTGTCGATCTGGCAGAAGTCGCAGCGCCGGGTGCACTGGTCACCGCCGATGAGGAAGGTGGCCTCACGGTCCTCCCAGCACTCGAAGATGTTGGGGCAGCCCGCTTCCTGGCACACCGTGTGCAGTCCCTCGCTCTTCACGAGGCTCTGCATCTTGGTGTACTCGGGCCCCATCTTCGCGCGGGTCTTGATCCACTCGGGCTTGCGCTCGATGGGGGTCTGGGCGTTCCGGACCTCCAGGCGCAGCATCTTGCGTCCGTCGGGTGCGACTGCGGACACATCGGCTCCTGTAGCTTCGATTCTTCGGCGCACACCAGGGTACGCCCGTTGCTTCCATGCCTTGCTACGTCTGGCCAACCCGTGGCCAGAGCCCGGCATTCCTAGGCCGAGGCCTGTGCCGTCTCCCGCTGGATCTCCCGCGGCTTGGGGTCGGCGTTCTCCAGTACGTCCCGCAGGTGCCTCTCCACCACCGGGAGGACCTCCTCGATGGTGACGTCGCGGCCCAGCTCGTTGGCGAGCGAGGCCACGCCCGCGTCGCGGATGCCGCAGGGGATGATCCGGTCGAACCAGGCGTTGTCCGGGTTCACGTTGAAGGAGAAGCCGTGCATCGTGACGCCCTTGGCGACGCGGATGCCGATGGCGGCCAGCTTGCGGTCCTCGCGGCGCTGGCCGGCGTTGGAGGGGGCGTACTCGGGGCCGTGCAGCCGCGGGTCGAACTCCTCGTCCGTCAGTCGCGGGTCGAAGTCCAGGGAGAGCCCGCCGAGCGACGGCCGCTCCTCCAGCGGATCGCCCAGCACCCAGACCCCGCTCCGCCCCTCGACCCGGGTGGTCTCCACGCCGAACTCGGCGGCGGTCCGGATCAGCGCCTCCTCCAGGCGGCGGACGTGCGCGACGACGTCCACCGGGCGGGGGAGCTTGAGGATCGGGTAGCCGACCAGCTGGCCGGGACCGTGCCAGGTGATCTTGCCGCCGCGGTCGACGTCGACGACCGGGGTCCCGTCGAGCGGGCGCTCGTTGTCCTGCGTGCGCCGGCCCGCCGTGTAGACGGGCGGGTGCTCCAGGAGCAGGCAGGTGTCACCGGTCTCGTCGGCGAACCGCGCTGCGTGCACTTCGCGCTGCTTGTCCCAGGCCGTCCGGTACTCGACGGCGTCCTCGCCGAAGCCCAGGCGGACGAATTGCAGCTCACTCACGGCCATGCCTCCTCCTGGGTGCCCGCGGCCGGGTTCCGGGGATCGTCCCGGGGCGGGAGCCGGCCCGGCACCCTGCGTCTTTCGCGCCCCTGCCACTGTACGGCGGCGCGGCGCGTCCCCGGCGGGCAGGTGGAGAGGGGACGGGGGTGGACGTCCCTGTCAGCATGAAGTGGCAACCATGGTTCCGGTTCCTCACACGATCGGATGAATGTGGGGCGAAGCTGGCGGTACGGGCCGGGATGACCGCTACATTCGCGCCGTTCCATGAGGGTCGAGACGGGCTGCCACCTGCGCCCGGAAGGCAGGAGACCGCACAGCCGATGACGGAACGACCACCGCAGCGCGTCCCGAACCGCCAGCTCGCCGCGCTCATCGCCGAGGCCGGGTTCTCCAACGCCGGGCTCGCCAGAAGGGTGGACCAGCTGGGCCTGGAGCACGGGCTCGACCTGCGGTACGACAAGACCTCCGTGACCCGGTGGCTGCGCGGGCAGCAGCCGCGCGGCACCACCCCGGCCCTCATCGCCGAGGTCTTCACCCGCCGGCTCGGCCGCCGGCTCACCGCCCAGGACCTCGGCCTCGACGCCTGCGCGCCGGTCTACGCGGGCCTGGAGTTCGCCGCCACCCCCGAGGAGGCCGTCGACATCGTCAGCGGCCTCTGGCGCAAGGACTCCGGCAGCCACGCCGAACTCCGCAAGATCGCCTTCACCCCGGCCGGCCTCGTCGTGCCCAGCCGCGACTGGCTCATCGGCCGCGCCGACGACCGCGTCGCCCGCGGCGAGCCCGTGCCCGTGCCGGCGGTCCGCCCGGCCGCCACCGGCGGACCGGTCCGCCCGATCGGCGGCCAGGACCCCCGGGTGCCGCCGCAGAGCCGCTACGCCGTCCCCCGCCAGCGCGGTACGGAGCGCGGCCCCGGCCAGCGGGTCACCGGCGGCGACGTCGCCGCCCTCCGCTCCGTCGGCGACCTCTTCCGGACCCTCGACCACGCCTACGGCGGCGGCCACGCCCGCCAGGCCCTCGTCCGCTACCTGGAGCACGAGGCCGAACCCATGCTCCGCGGCACCTACGGCGAGGCCACCGGCAGGCGCCTCTTCGCCGCCGCCGCCGACCTCACCCGGCTCGCCGGCTGGACCTCCTACGACATCGCCGCCCACGGTCTCGCCCAGCGCTACTTCGTCCAGGCGCTGCGCCTCGCCCAGGCCGCCGGGGACCGCGCCTACGGCTCGTACGTCCTCGTCACCATGAGCTGTCAGGCCGTCTACCTCGGCCACGGGCGCGAGGCCGTCCAGCTCGCCCGGGTCGCCCAGCAGGGCGTCGGCTCCTCCGCGCCCCCGGTCGTCCAGGCGATGCTGCACGCCGTCGAGGCCCGGGGGCACGCCGTCCTCTCCGAGGCCCGGGCGTGCAGCGCCGCCCTCGTCCGCGCCGAGCGGGCCCTGGAGTCCGCCCGGCCCGGCGACGAGGTGCCCTACTGGGCCCGCGCCTTCGACGAGGCCCAGCTCGCCGACGAGCTGGGCCACTGCCACCGCGACCTCCAGCAGTACCGCCCCGCCGCCCAGCACGCCGAACGGGCCCTCCAGCTCCGCGCCCCCGGCTACGCCCGCAGCCGGCTCTTCTGCCGGGTCGTCCTCGCCACCGCCCGGCTCGCCCTCGGCGAGCTGGACCAGGCGTGCGCGCTCGGTGCCGAGGCCGCCCAGCAGGCCGCCGAGATGCGCTCGGCCCGCGCGGTCGAGTACGTCCGCGACTTCGAGCGCCGCCTGGAGCCCTACCGCGACGCCCCGCCCGTCCGCACCTACCGCGACCGCGTGGCCGCCCTCGGCTGAGCTCCGGTCAGGCCGCCTCCTCCTCCGCCTCCTCCAGGACGGCCGGGCGCAGGCCCAGGTCGGCCAGGACGGCGTCCGCGGCGCGCTCGCCGGAGGCCAGCGTGGAGCGCAGGGTGCCCGCCGCGCGGTGGTCGCCGCACACGTACAGGCCCGCGAGCAGCCGCACCGAGCGGCTCGGGTCGTGCGCCGGGGGAGTGGCCAGGACGGCGTCCGCGGTGTGGTGCATGGCCAGCAGCTCCCACTCGTCCGTGGACGTCCCGTAGAGCGCCGCGAGGTGCTTGCGGACCCGCCGCTCGGTGTCGTCCGGGGGCGTCCCGAGGACCGTCGAGGTGATCAGCGGCCGGCCCGCCGGCGCCCGCGTCGGGTCCACCGCGCTCATCACCACCGTGTGCGCCACCGGGCCGCCCGGGTCCGACTCCAGGAGTAGCGTCGGGTCCGCCGTCGGCGCCGCCGGCGCCGTGTGGTGCAGCACCGTCACCGGGTGGTACGCCGGGACCCGCAGGCCCGGGAGCAGTCCGGCCGCGGTCCGCGCCCCGGTCGCCAGGACCATCGCCCGGCAGCCGACCGTTCCGTGCTCCGCCGTGACGACCCGGGCCGCCGACACCTCCGTGACCCGGACGCCGGTCCGCACCGTGCCCGGCGGCAGCGCCGCCGCCAGCCGCTCGGGCAGCACCGCCGTCCCGCCCTCCGGCACCGACACCCGGCCCCGCGCGAAGGCCCGCAGCGCCAGGTCCGCCCGCCGGCTCGACGTCGACAGGTCCGGATCCGCGAGCAGTGCCGCGAGCAGCGGCCGCAGGACCGTCTGCACGGTCCTGGCCGGCAGCCGGCCCGCCAGCGCCTCCCGCGCGGTCCGCTCCGGCCGGGCGAGCAGCCGCTGCGTGGGGGTCGCCGCGAGCCGCACCAGCGAGGCGCCGAGCCGCGCCTGGTCCAGCGAGGCGGCCGGATGCCGGGGGGCGCTCGCGAGGGCGCGCGCCACCGTGAACGCGCCCCTGCGGGCCCTCGGGTGCGGTGCGCCCCAGCGCGCGTACCGCCCGTCGGAGTGGACCAGCACCCCGGGCGCGAAGGGCCGCGGCACCACGCCGTCGAGACCGGGCACGGTCCGGAGCTCCTCCGGTGCCAGGGTGAGCAGCCGGCCCACCCGGTCGAGCAGGAAGCCGTCCGTCTCGCCGGTGGCGTGCCGGCCGCCGACGAACGGCTCGGCCTCCAGGACGGCGACCGAGAGCCCCGCTCCGGTCAGCCGCCGGGCCGCCGTGAGCCCCGCGATTCCCGCGCCCACGACGACGACATCGACGTCCGTGACGTCGTCCGCGTCCTGTTCCTGTTGTGCGCTGCGTGCGGTACTGAGCACGTGCCCCTCCCCAGGTCTGCGCCGCCTGTTGGTGGCCTATGCCCCCAACGGGCCCCCGGAATACCCGAGTTCGCGATCCATGTCGACTGGTGGCCACCGAGGGTAGGCAGCGCTCCCACGGCACCGGGCCCGCGCGCGGCGGGCTTCCGGGAGCACGGGGGAGCGCAGGGAGCGCGCGGGCCCCGCTCAGCGCGGCGCGGCGGCCCGGATCGACTCGTCGATGGTGGGGAAGGCGAAGGTGAAGCCGGAGGACAGCAGCCGCCGCGGGACCACCCGCTGACTGCCGAGGACGTCCGCCGCGAAGTCCCCGAGGGCCACCTTCAGCGCGGCCGCGGGGACCGGGAAGGGGGTCGGGCGGCGCAGCACCCGGCCCATCGCGGCGGTCACCTCGCGGTTGGTGACGGGTTCGGGGGCCGTCAGGTTCACCGGGCCCGACAGCGAGGGGGTGTCCATCAGGTGCCGCAGGGCGGCGACCTCGTCGTGGAGCGAGATGAAGGACCAGTACTGCCGGCCGTCGCCCATGCGTCCGCCGAGCCCGGCGCGGAAGACGGGGAAGAGCCGCCCCCAGGCGCCGCCCTGACGGGCCACCACCAGGCCGGTGCGGGCGTACGTCACCCGGATCCCGGCGTCCTCGGCGGGCGCCGCCGCGGCCTCCCACTCCACGCACACCGACGGCAGGAAGCCGGTGCCGGCCGGGGCGCTCTCGTCCACCGCGCGGCTGCCGGTGTCCCCGTACCAGCCGAGGGCGGTGCCGCAGACCAGCGTCTCCGGCGGTTCGGCGAGACCGGCGAGGGTCCGGGCGATCGCGGTGGTGCCGAGCACCCGGCTGTCCCGGATCTCCTTCTTGTACGCCTCGCTCCACCGGCGCTCGCCGACGCCGGCGCCCGCGAGGTGCACGACCGCGTCGACGCCGACGAGCCCGGCGCCGTCCACGTACAGCCTCCTGGGGTCCCACTCGACCTCGTCGGCGGTCCGGGCGGGCCGGCGGACGAGCCGCAGGACCTCGTGCCCGTCGGCGCGCAGGGAGCGGACGAGGGCGGCGCCGATGAGGCCGGAGGCCCCGGTGACGGCGACGCGCTTGCGGAGGGCGGAAGGCTGCATGCCCCCATCCTGCCCGGTGTCGTCCCCGCGTACGGGCCCGCGGGGACGGACGGCGTGGCAGAGTGGCCGTCATGACCGTGCCGGAGACCTTCGTGATCCGCGGCGCCCGGGCGGGCGACGGCGAGCCGCTGGGGGCGCTGGACCGGGCGGAGTGGTCCCCGCTGCACGCGGTGCTGCCCCCGCCCTCGGAGCCGTACCCGCCCTTCTTCGACGAGCGCCACCAGCCGGCGGACTATCTCGTCGCCGAGCGCGCGGGCGTCCTTCTCGGGTACGTGCGGGTGGCGCGGCCGACGCCCCTGGAGTCCAACGGGCACGTCCGCCAGATCCAGGGCCTCGCCGTCGCCTCCGAGGCGCGCGGGCAGGGGGTGGGCCGGGCGCTGCTGCGGGCCACCCTGGCGAAGGCCGCCGCCGACGGCGCCACCCGGATCACCCTGCGGGTCCTCGGGCACAACACGCCCGCCCGCGCGCTCTACGCGGCCGAGGGCTTCGCGGTGGAGGGCGTGCTTCCGGGCGAGTTCCTCGTCGAGGGGAAGCCCGTCGACGACGTCCTGATGGGCCGACCGCTCAGCCAGGGCCCGCTCGGCTAGGGCCCGCTCGGCCGGGGTCCGCTCGGCCGGGGTCCGCTCGGCCGGGGTCCGCTCGACTGGGCCCGCTCGGCCAGGGCCCGCTCAGCCAGGGCCCGCTAGGCCGGGGCCCGTGGGGCGGGCCGCGGCCGGTTCCGTGCTCCACAGCGTCACCCCGCCCATCAGTTCGCGCAGGCAGCGCAGGGCGAGGGAGGCGGGGGAGCCGGGGCCCTCGACGGGGGCGTCGGACTCGGCCCAGCTCTCCAGGGCGATCCGGATCGCGTCGGTGGCGGCCGCCGCGGCGAGCCGTACCTCCAGCGGATCGGCCCGCGGTCCCGCGAGGACGGTCAGGACCTCGCGGAGCCGTTCCTCCGACTCCTGGTTGACCCGGTACCAGACGGCCCGCAGCGCCGGGTCCTCGGCCGAGGCGCGCAGCAGCCCGCGGGTCCAGCGCAGGCCCTCGGCCCCGGCCTCGTCGACCGGGGTGAGGGAGGCGGCGATCGAGCCCTCCAGGGCGGCCGCCAGGGGTGTGTCGGGGCCGGTGGCGGCCAGCGACTCCCGCCAGCGGTCGGCGCCCCCGGCGAGGAGCGGGGCGACGGCGTCCTGCTTGGAGCGGAAGTAGCGGTAGAAGGTGCGCAGCGCGACCCCGGCCCGCTGGGCGATGGACTCCGCCGTGGTGCCGTCGGGTCCGTCCTCGGTGAACAGCTCGGCCGCCGCGCGGGCGATGTCCAGCTGGGTGGCGGCCTTGCGGCGCTGGGTCAGGGAGGGCGTCGCGGTCGTCGGCTCGGGTCGGTTGCTCACCGTACGAGGGTACGCCCCCACCCTTGCGAAGTGCATGAAATGCAGACATGGCAAAACGTGCCACTTAGGCGTACGGTGGCTATCGGCAAGGAAGCTTGACATCGAGAGGTCGCCGCCATGAACCAGCTCACCCGTTACGAAGGACGCCGCGCACTCGTCACCGGCGGCGGCTCCGGCATCGGCCAGGCCACCGTCCTGCGGATGCTCGCCGAGGGCGGCCGCGTCGTCGCCGCCGACATCAGCGAGGACGGCCTCAAGGACACCGTCGCCAAGGCGGGCGGGGCGGCCGACCGCCTCACCACCGTGGTCGTGAACGTCGCCGACGAGGACTCCGTACGGGCCGGCGTCGCCGCCGCCGTCACCGCCCTCGGCGGCCTGGACGTGCTGGTCAACGCGGCGGGCGTGCTCCGCTCCTCGCACACCCACGAGACCAGCCTCGACTCCTTCGAGCAGGTGCTCCGGATCAACCTCACCGGCACCTTCCTCATGATCCGCGAGGCGATCCCGGCGCTCCTGGAGGGCGACGGCTCCGCCGTCGTCAACTTCTCCTCCACCTCCGCGATGTTCGCCCACCCCTACATGGCGGCCTACGCGGCCAGCAAGGGCGGCATCCAGTCCATGACCCACGCCCTCGCCGCCGAGTACGCCAAGCAGGGCATCCGCTTCACCGCCGTCCAGCCCGGCTCCATCTCCTCCGGCATGACCGACGGCTCCGGCGCCAGCAGGCAGTCCGTCGGCCCCGGCCTCCCCGCCGACGCCGACATGTCCCTCTTCATGAAGCTCGCCCCCGCCCTCGGCCAGGGCTTCGCCGGCCCCGAGACCGTCGCCGGCATCGTCGCGATGCTCGCCTCCGAGGACGGCAGGTTCATCACCGGCACCGAGGTCCGCGTCGACGGCGGCACCCACTTCTGAACCGGACACCCGCCTCCGGGCGGGCCGGCCCGAAGCCGCCGAGGGCCCCGGATCCCCCGCCGGGGCCCTCGGCCTATCCCGCCCCGAACCGCTCCCACAGTCGCGGCAGCCGGGCCGCGAGCGCCGCCTCGTCCGCCAGGTCCAGCGGCGCGCCCTCCGGTTCCCCGTCCGGCATCACGATCCCCAGCTCCGGCGTCTCCGTCCCGGTCAGCGTCTCGTAGGCCTCGTCCGCCGCGAAACCGATCTCCTCGCCGTCCCCGTCCAGCTCCGGATCGAACTCCCCCAGGAGCTCCGCCAGGCCGTCCGGATCGGCGACACCGCCCTCGTACACCTCCCGGCCCTGGCCGATGAGCCAGCAGCGGAAGGCGTCGAAACCCTCCTCGCCCGCCCCGGCGCCGTCGAGCAGCACCGCCGCCGCGCCCCACACGTCCCAGTGGTACGCGCGGTTGAACCGGGCCTCGAAGTGGCGCGCGTAGTCGAGCACCGTGTCCGGATCCAGCCGGGTCAGCCGCTCCACGAGCAGATCCGCCTGCTCCTCGGGATCGCCCTCGGCGTCCGCGCGGGAGGCGTCGATGATCTCCCAGAACTCGGTCTCGTCCATCACGGGACCAGCATCCTGTCTCCGCGACGGCGACGCACGCGGAAAGCCGGGATTCCATCCGGACAGAAGATGTCGGGTATCGCTGCCAGCCTGGAGCCATGACCACCGAAACGAAGTCGCTGCACGGACGGATCTGCCTCGTCGCCGGGGCCACCCGGGGCGCCGGACGGGCCATCGCCGTCCAGCTCGGCGCCGCCGGGGCCACCGTCTACGTCACCGGACGCACCACCCGCGAGAAGCTCAGCGAGGTCGGCCGCGCCTCCGAGACCATCGAGGAGACCGCCGAACTGGTGACCGCCGCCGGCGGCGAGGGGATCGCCGTCCCCACCGACCACCTCGACCCCGGACAGGTCCGCGCCCTCGTCGACCGGATCGACCGCGACCACGGACGGCTCGACGTCCTCGTCAACGACGTGTGGGGCGGCGAGCACCTGCTCGTCTTCGGGAAGAAGACCTGGGAGAACGACCTCGACGGCGGCCTCAGGATGCTCGAACTCGGGGTGCGGACCCACGCCATCACCTCGCACCTCGCGCTCCCGCTGCTGATCCGCAACCCCGGCGGCCTCGTCGTCGAGGTCACCGACGGCACCGCCGCCTACAACGGCACCCGCTTCCGCGAGAACCTCTACTACGACCTCGCCAAGAACGCGCCGATCCGGATGGCCTTCGGCCTCGCCAGGGAACTTGAGGAGTTCGGCGGCACGGCCGTCGCCGTCACCCCCGGCTGGCTCCGGTCCGAGCAGATGCTCGCCGCCTTCGGCGTCACCGAGGAGAACTGGCGCGACGCCACCGCCCAGACCCCCGACTTCGCGATCTCCGAATCGCCCGTCTACGTCGGCCGGGCCGTCGCGGCCCTCGCCGCCGACCCCGACCGCCACCGCCGGACCGGACAATCGCTCTCCAGCGGCGGCCTCGCGAAGGAGTACGGCTTCACCGACGCGGACGGCTCCCGGCCGGACGCCTGGGGCTTCATCGTCGCGGGCGAGACCGGGAAGCCGGACCCGGCCGACTACCGGTAGAGCTCCGCCAGGCCCCGGGCCGCCGCCGCGAACCGCGCGCGGAGCGAGTCCGGGGCCAGCACCTCCGCCTCCGGACCCAGCGACAGCAGCTGCGCGACGGCCACCTCCTCGCTCTCCACCCGCAGCACCGCCCGCAGCCGGCCGTCCTCCTCCGGATCCGCCGCCGCCAGCGCCTCCTCCGCCGCCGCCCGGTCCGTGACGTGCGGCAGCCGGCGGGCCCCCGCCTCCGTCAGCCGCAGCACCACCTCGGCCCGCAGCAGCGAGCGCGCGAACTCCGCCGCCCGCTCCGCCCAGAAGGCGGCCAGGTCGAACTCCGGGTCCCGCGCGAAGCGCTCCCCGCCGACCGCCACCGCCGTGAACCGGTCCACCCGGTAGGTGCGGTACGCGCTCCCCGCGAGGGCGCACACGTACCAGACCCCCGCCTTCAGCACGAGCCCGTAGGGCGCGAGCTCCCGCTCCACCTCCTCGCCGTCCCGCCGCCGGTAGCGCGCGGACATCCACCGGTCGCCCCAGACCGCCTCCGCCACCGCGGGCAGCAGCTCCGGCGTCACCGGCTCCCGGTACCAGCCCGGCGCGTCCAGGTGGAAGCGGCGGGCCGCCGAACCCGGCGCGTCCGCCAGCGAGGGCAGCAGCGCCGCCGACACCTTCAGCCGCGCCGCCGACGCCGCGTCGTCGAGCCCCATGTCCCGCAGCGCCCCCGGCAGCCCCGACAGGAACAGCGCCTCCGCCTCGTCCCTGGCGAGCCCGGTCAGCCGTGTGCGGTACCCGCCCACCAGCCGGTAGCCGCCGGCCCTGCCCCGCTCCGAAAACACCGGAACCCCCGCCTCCGAGAGGGCGAGGGCATCACGGGTGACGGTCCGCTCCGACACCTCCAGCTCGGCCGCGAGTTCGGCCGCCGTCATGGACGGGCGGTTCTGGAGGAGGAGGACCATCTTGATGAGCCGGGCGGGGCGGGTGTACGACACCCCGAACCCGGGCACAGAAACACCGCGGCCGCGGGGGCCGGGGCGCCCCCGGGCGCACGCGGGGGGCCCC
>NZ_JBHTST010000054.1:868-3957 GCF_042794995.1 Streptomyces sp. NPDC056503 | reverse complement strand
TGGGGGGGTGGTTTGGGTGTTTTTTCAAATTTCTTTTGGGGGGGGCGGGGCATATACCCCCCATCCCGGCCCCCCGCCACCGACAGTCCGGCCCCGGGGGGCCGTGGCCCCTACAGGCCGTAGCGCTCGCGCGCCTCCTTCACGGCGGTGGCCGGAACCTCGCCGCGGCGGGCGAGCCGGGCCAGGGAGGCGGCCACGATCGACTGCGCGTCGACGCCGAAGTGGCGACGGGCCGCGGCGCGGGTGTCCGAGAGGCCGAAGCCGTCGGCGCCCAGCGACGAGTAGTCCTGCTCGACCCACTGCGCGATCTGGTCCGGGACCTGGCGCATGTAGTCGGAGACCGCGAGGACCGGGGACTCGACGCCCGCGAGGGCCTGGCGCACGTACGGGACGCGCTCCTCGCCGCGCAGGAGGGCGGCGTCCGCCTCCAGCGCGTCGCGGCGCAGCTCGGTCCAGGAGGTGGCAGACCACACGTCGGCGGCCACGCCCCACTCGTCGGCGAGCAGCTTCTGCGCCTCCAGGGCCCAGTGGATCGCGGTGCCCGAGCCGAGCAGCTGGATCCGCGGCGCGTTGGCGGGCAGGGTGAGCCCGGCCGACTCGGCGGTGTTGAAGCGGTAGAGGCCCTTGACGATGCCCTCGTCGACGCCCGCGTGGCCCGGCTTGGCCGGCTGCGGCATCGGCTCGTTGTAGACCGTCAGGTAGTAGAAGACGTCCTGGTCCTCGCCCGGCGCGGCCTCGCCGTACATCCGGCGCAGACCCTCCTTGACGATGGCCGCGACCTCGTAGGCGAACGCCGGGTCGTAGGTCAGCGCGGCCGGGTTGGTGGCGGCGATGACGGGGGAGTGGCCGTCGGCGTGCTGGAGGCCCTCACCGGTCAGGGTGGTGCGGCCGGCGGTGGCGCCGACGAGGAAGCCGCGGCCGAGCTGGTCGCCGAGCTGCCACATCTGGTCGGCGGTCCGCTGCCAGCCGAACATCGAGTAGAAGATGTAGAACGGGATCATCGTCTCGCCGTGCGTGGAGTACGCGGTCGACGCGGCGATGAAGTCGGCCATCGAGCCGGCCTCGGTGATGCCCTCGTTCAGGATCTGGCCGTTGACGGCCTCCTTGTAGTACATCAGCTGGTCGCGGTCGACCGGCTCGTACGTCTGCCCCTTCGGCGAGTAGATGCCGAGCGAGGGGAAGAGGGACTCCATGCCGAAGGTGCGGGCCTCGTCCGGGACGATCGGGACCCAGCGCTTGCCGGTCTCCTTGTCGCGGACCAGGTCCTTCACGAGGCGCACGAAGGCCATCGTGGTGGCGATGGACTGCGAGCCGGAGCCCTTGTCGAAGGAGGCGAACGCCTTCTCGGACGGGGCCGGCAGCGGGGCGACCGGGTGGACGCGGCGGGCCGGGGCGGGGCCGCCGAGGGCCGCGCGGCGCTCCTTGAGGTAGCGGACCTCGGCGGAGTCGGCGCCCGGGTGGCCGTAGGGGACGACGCCGTCGACGAACTGGGCGTCCGAGATCGGCAGCTCAAGAAGGTCACGCATGTTCTTGAACTCGTCGGTCGTCAGCTTCTTCATCTGGTGGTTCGCGTTCTTCGACGCGAAGCCCTCACCGAGGGTGAAGCCCTTGACGGTCTGCGCCAGGATCACGGTCGGGGCGCCCTTGAACTCCAGGGCGGCCTTGTACGCGGCGTAGACCTTGCGCGGCTCGTGGCCACCGCGCGAGAGGTGGAAGCACTCCAGGATCTTGTCGTCGGAGAGCAGCTGCGCCATCGCGACGAGCGCCGGGTCCTTGCCGAAGAAGTCCTGGCGGATGTAGGCGGCGTCACGGGTCTGGTACGTCTGGACCTGCGCGTCCGGCACCTCGCGGAGGCGGCGGACGAGGGCGCCGGTGGTGTCGAGCGCGAAGAGCTCGTCCCAGGCGTTGCCCCAGAGGGACTTGACGACGTTCCAGCCGGCGCCGCGGAACTGGGCCTCCAGCTCCTGCACGATCTTGAAGTTGGCGCGGACCGGGCCGTCGAGGCGCTGCAGGTTGCAGTTGATGACGAAGGTCAGGTTGTCCAGACCCTCGCGGGCCGCCAGCGCGAGGGCGGCGGTCGACTCGGGCTCGTCCATCTCGCCGTCGCCGAGGAACGCCCACACGTGCGAGGCGGAGACGTCCTTGATGGCGCGGTTGGTCAGGTAGCGGTTGAA
The DNA here is from genome assembly GCF_042794995.1 of Streptomyces sp. NPDC056503. Classification (NCBI taxonomy): domain Bacteria; kingdom Bacillati; phylum Actinomycetota; class Actinomycetes; order Kitasatosporales; family Streptomycetaceae; genus Streptomyces; species Streptomyces sp. NPDC056503. The sequence continues at coordinate 1,783 of NZ_JBHTST010000054.1, read as the reverse complement.
GCGCGCCTGGTAGATCGCGGAGAGCGGGCCGAGACCCATGGAGACGGTGGGGAACTCCCACAGCCAGGGCAGGCGGCGCGGGTGCGGGTAGGAGGGCAGGCCGTTGCCGCCCGACTCCTGCCGGAAGTTGTCGAGGTGCGACTCGTCCAGGCGGCCGTCGAGGAAGGCGCGGGCGTAGATGCCGGGGGAGGCGTGGCCCTGGATGTAGAGCTGGTCGCCGGACCCGTCACCCTCCTTGCCCTTGAAGAAGTGGTTGAAGCCGGTCTCGTAGAGCCAGGCGGCGGAGGCGAAGGTGGCGATGTGGCCGCCGACGCCGTGCTTGGAGCCGCGGGTCACCATGGCGGCCGCGTTCCAGCGGTTCCAGGCGGTGATCTTCCGCTCCATCTCCTCGTCGCCGTCGATGGCGGGCTCGGAGGAGGTGGGGATGGTGTTGAGGTAGTCCGTCTCCAGCAGCTTGGGGAGGGCCAGGCCCGCCCCCTCGGCGTGCTGGAGCGTGCGGCGCATCAGGTAGGCGGCCCGGTGGGGGCCGGCGGCCTTGGTGACGGCGTCCAGGGAGGCCGCCCATTCGGCGGTCTCCTCGGTGTCACGGTCCGGGAGCTGGTCGAGCTCGCTCGGAATCTTGCCTACGGGATCGGTCATGATCGCCGCCTTCCGGACAGATGGGGGTGGAGATAAAAACGGTGGCCTTGTCTGGCAGGACAGGGCTGAGGGCCGGGTGACGGCCCGCCGACGACTGTAAACCGCCGATCGATGATCGATCAAAGGGTTGAAGGCGGAAACCTCTTCAGATCGAGAAAGTCGGGGGCGCGGGGGGAGTAAAAGGGGGCCCCCGGGGGGCAATTTTGTAGGATATGGAGACCGGCCCCACCCCCCCCAGCCCGGCGGGGGGGCAGCGCAGACAATGAGGGCGCGGGG
>NZ_JBHTST010000054.1:0-858 GCF_042794995.1 Streptomyces sp. NPDC056503 | reverse complement strand
ATGAAAAGGGGCACCCTGTGCCGACTTTTCGAACGATTCGGAAACGGCCGAAGCCCCGCCGAAGCGAGGCTGTGACCTGCGGAAACGTATCAGGCGCGGGGAGCGCACCCCAGCACGTGGGCCTTCACGAGGGCCCCGATGTTCGGATCGCCCCGACGGAAGGCCTCCACCAGTTCCTGGTGCTCCTCCGCGTACGACTTCTGCACCGTGCCCAGCCAGCGGATCGACAGGGCCGTGAAGACCTCGATGCCGAGCCCCTCCCAGGTGTGCAGCAGCACGCTGTTGCCGGCCGCCTTCACCAGCTCGCGGTGGAAGGCCACCGTGTGCCGGACCTGCGCCGTGCCGTCGGAGCTCGCGTCCGCCTCGTAGAGCGCCGCCACGTGCGGCTCCAGCGTCGAGCAGTCGGCGGAGAGCCGGGGCGCGGCCAGCTCGGCCGCGATCTGCTCCAGGCCGGCCCGGACCGGATAGCTCTCCTCCAGGTCGGCCGCGGTGAGGTTGCGGACCCGGACGCCCTTGTTCGGCGCCGACTCGATCAGCCGCAGCGACTCCAGCTCGCGCAGCGCCTCGCGGACCGGGGTCTGGGAGACCTCCAGCTCGGTCGCGATCCGGCGCTCCACGATCCGCTCGCCCGGCTTCCAGCGGCCGCTGACGATCCCCTCCACGATGTGCTCGCGGATCTGCTCGCGCAGCGAGTGGACGACGGGGACGGTCATTGAGCGGCTCCTCCGGGAGTTCTTGACCCTTAGACAATACGGCGGTGGGGGCGCGCGGCCCCCCCACCCCGCCGGGGGGCCCCCACCAGGGCGGCGGGGCGATCGCCGCGGTGCGCCCGCCCAGAGAGCCGCGGACAGACACCCA
>NZ_JBHTST010000053.1:0-46627 GCF_042794995.1 Streptomyces sp. NPDC056503 | reverse complement strand
GAAGGACCTTCCGCCGGGGGCGCGCTCTACTGCGTCGGAGGCTCAGGCCAGCGACAGGAACAGCTTCTCCAGCCGGGCCCGCATCTTGTCCGGGTCCTCGCCGTCCCGCTTCCCGTTCTCCATCTCGGTCAGGCACTGCTGGAGCCCCGTCGCGATGATCGCGAACCCGGCCCGGTCCAGTGCCCGCGAAGCGGCCGCCAGCTGCGTCACGACCTCCTCGCAGTCGCGCCCTTCCTCGATCATCCGGATCACGCCCGAGATCTGGCCCTGCGCCCGGCGCAGCCGGTTCAGCACGGCCTTGAGCTCCGCGCCCGCGAGATCGAGTTCCACAGCCACTCCTCCAGCAGATACCCCAGGGGGCAGTCCGACCCCCACCGCGGGGATCCGTCGAGTTCCAAGGATGACACCCACCCCGACCATTCCCCCCGGCCCGCCGCCCGGCCGCCCCACCACCCCCGACGCCTCCGGCCACCCCCCCCGAGGGGTTCAGCCGACCCCGGCCGCTTCAGCCGCCCCCGGCGAGTTCAGCGAGTTCAGCGAGTTCGGCCGACCCGGCCGCTTCAGTCCTGTGCCGGGCCCGCCTCGTCGATGCGGCGGATGACGACGGGGTAGTCGGGGGCGCCGGCCGGCTGCGGACAGCCGGCCACCCGGGCGGCGATCTCCGTCACCCGCTCCAGGCTCTCGCACTCCAGGACCCAGTAGCCGGCGAGGACCTCCTTGGTCTCGGCGTACGGGCCGTCCGTCACCACCGGGCGGCCTTCGGCGTCCAGCGAGACGTGCCGGGTCTCGCCCGGGTCGGCCAGGCCCTGCCCGTCGAGCATCTCCCCGCTTTCGAGCAGCTCCTTGTTGAGCGTGGTCATGAAGTCGAACATCACCGTCAGGGACTCCTTGTCCCAGGCCGGGCTCTGCGCCGAGCCGCGCCCGGACATCGCCTCGTAGTCGGCGTGCGAGCCCTGCACCATCACCAGGTACTTCATGGTGTCCTCCGTACATCGCGTGTCGAGTGAACCTCTCTCGAAGGTGGGTCGGAACCGGCCCGTGGATCTCGACACCGCGCGGGCCGATTCAGGAAATCCATCCCGAATCACCCGACCGCCCCATGATGTCCGCTGTGAACCCCTTCACCTTCTCCGCCGCGTTCATCACGTTCTTCTCCGTCATCGGGCCGCCGAAGGTGCTCCTCGCCTTCGCCGGCCTGGGCCAGGTCCACCCGGCCGGGCAGCTCCGCACCATCGCCCTGCTCTCGTCCGGCACGGCGGTCCTGGTCGGCATCGTCACCGGCAGCACGGCGCCGTGGCTGCTCGACCTCTTCCACATCAGCACCCCCGCGCTCCAGCTCGCGGGCGGCGTCATCTTCTTCCTCTACGCCGTCGGGCTCGTCCTCGGCATGCACCTCGGCTCCGACGGGCCGCACGAGGACGCGCCCGACACCCTCAGCGGCGTCCGCGAACTCCTCATGCCGTACGTCGTCAGCCCGCTCGCCATGACCGCCCTGCTCATCGAGGGGGCCGCCCGCGACTCGGTCGGCTGGCGCTCGACCGTCGTCGGCGCCTACATGGCGGTCATCGCGCTCGACCTCGTCTGCGTCCTGCTGCTCGCCCGGGTCCTGCGCCGCACCCACCACGCCACCATCGAACTCCTCGGCCGGCTCCTCGGATTGCTGCTCGCCGCGGTCGGCGTGGACCTCGTCCTCGACGGCCTCTCGGACCTGGGCGTACCGGGCCTGGACCGGCACTAGACGGCCCCACCGGGACGGCACGCGCCCACGCCGTCAGGCAGGCCCACCCCGTCAGCCAGGCGCCGCCCTGTCAGTCAGGCCCGCTTCCGTCAGCCAGACGCCACCCCGCCAGCCAGACGCCGCCCATCAGGTCCTGGCCCGTCAGACCTCGCCCGCCCCCTCAGATCTCCCCACCCGCCCCCTCAGGCCTCCGCGGCCGCCCGCTCGTCCAACGGCCGTCGCCGCAGCGACGGTTCGGTGAGGGACGGCGGGCGCCAGACGCCGTCGGCGCGGTAGACGTCGGTCCCCGGCGGCACGATCGCGTCGATACGGTCGAGCACCGCGTCGTCGAGCACGAGCGCCGCGCCCTTCAGGAGCCCGTCCAGCTGCTCCATCGTCCGCGGCCCGAGGATTACCGAGGTGACGGCGGGATGCGCGGCGGCGAAGGCGACCGCGAGCTCGGGCAGCGAGCAGCCGATCTCCTCGGCGAGCAGGGCGAGTTCCTCGACGATGTCGAGCTTCGCCGCGTTCTGGGAGAGGGCGGGGTCGAAGCGCTGCGGGGTGATCGCCGCCCGCCCGCGCGTCATGTCGACGCCGCGCCCCTTCCGGTACGCCCCCGAGAGGTACCCGGAGGCGAGCGGAGCCCACGTCAGCACGCCCATCCCGTACTGCTGCGCCACCGGCAGCACCGCGGTCTCCACTCCGCGCGCGAGCAGCGAGTACGGCGGCTGTTCGGTCCGGAACCGCCGCAGCCCGCGCCGCTCGGCGACCGCGTGCGCCTCGACGATCCGATGGGCGGGGAAGGTCGAGCAGCCGAAGGCCCGGATCTTTCCCTGGGAGACGAGGTCGCCGAGGACGTCCAGGGTCTCCTCGATGTCGGTCCGGTGGTCGGGCCGGTGCACCTGGTACAGATCGATCCGGTCGGTCCCGAGCCGCGCCAGGCTGGCCTCCACGGCCCGGACGATCCACCGCCGCGACAGCCCGCCCCGCGCGGGCCCGTCCCCGCCGACCGGGAAGTACACCTTGGTCGCGAGCACGGTCTCGTCCCGGCGGCGCGGGTCGCGCAGCGCCTTCCCGACGATCTCCTCGGACTCGCCCGCCGAGTACATGTCGGCGGTGTCGACGAAGTTGATCCCCCGGTCGAGGGCGGAGTGGATGATCCGTACGGCGTCCTGGTGGTCGGGGTTGCCGACCGACCCGAACATCATGGTGCCGAGGCAGTAGGTGCTTACTTCGATCCCGGTCCCGCCGAGTACCCGATAGCGCATGCGCCGCACCCTAGGGGTTGGAGCGGACTCCAACGCAAGCCCCGGAGGCCGAACGAAGTTCCCGACCCGTGAACGCCCCCGACCGCCCCCGACAGACCCCGAAAGGACCTGAAAGGACCCGAACGCCCCGCCCCCCGCCCCGCCCCCGCGGCGGCTACACGCGCCCGCCGCCGCCGGCCTCCCGGAGAAACGCCCCCACCACCCCGTACACCTGCTCGGGCCGCTCCAGGTGCGCGTCGTGCCCGGCCCCCGGCAGACAGACGCCGCGCAGCCCCGGCTGCCGCCGCGCCATCCCGTCCCACTGCTCCGCGTCGATGATCCCGTGCTGTCCGAGGACCGCGAGCAGCGGTACGTCGACGGCGTCCCACTCCTCCCACCAGGAGCGGACGGCGTTCTCGTCGAGGGAGGCGGCCAGCACCGTCGCGTCGAACCGCGGCCACCACCCCCCGTCCCGCTCCTCGAACCCCGACGCCCATCCCTTCCCGACGGCACCGCCGCCGAAGTACGAGACGGCCGCCCCGCGACTCGCGAACGGCACCGGCAGCCCCCGCAGCCACTCCGCGACGTGCGCCACGTCCTCGGGCGTGGACCCGGCGGGCCCGGCCTCGACCAGTACGGCCCCGGCGATCCGGGGATGCCGACGGGCGGCGGCGAGCAGCGCGGCGTGCCCGCCGTAGGACTGCCCGACGAGAACGAAGGCCCGCTCCCCGCCCCCGAACTCCTCGACGACCGCGAGCGCATCGTCGACGTACGCCCGCCGGGAGACGTCGGCCGGCGTCCGCTCGCTCGCCCCGTGCCCCCGCTGGTCGAGCGCGAGCACCCGGTACCCGTCCCGGCGCAGCGACCGGGCGAGCCCGTCCCACTCCCCGCAGTGCCCGGCGAGCCCGTGCAGCAGCAGGACGCCGAGCCCGTCGCCGCCCCAGTCGCGCAGCGACAGGACGACCCCCTCACGCACGAACTTCCGAGTGACGTAGCTCACATCCACCCCTGTCACATCTACCCCCCGTCCTCCGTCAACCCAATGAAAGCCCACGACGAAGGCCACGACGAAGGCCGCGAACGAAAGCCCACGGAGGAACCCATGGACGCCCGCCTCAACCTCTTCGCCAGCCCCATCGCCGGCAAGGTCGTCAAGCACCTCGCCTCGGCCGGCTTCGCGATCCCGGACGCCGTGCTCCCGCACAGCACCCAGGAACTGGTGAAGATCCGCGCGAGCCAGATCAACGGCTGCGGCTTCTGCCTCGACATGCACACCAAGGACGCCACCGCGGCCGGCGAGACCCCCCTCCGCCTGCACATGGTCGCCGTCTGGCGCGAGGCCAAGGTCTACACGGAGGCCGAGCGGGCGGCCCTCGAACTCGCCGAGCAGGGCACCCGCCTCGCCGACCACCACACCGGCGTCACCGACGCGGCCTGGGAGAACGCGGCCAAGCACTACGACGAGGAGCAGCTCGCCGCCCTGGTCTCCCTCATCGCGATCATCAACGCCTTCAACCGCATCAACGCCATGACCCAGCAGCCGGCCGGCGACTACGTCCCCGGCCAGTTCGCCTGATACCCGCGACCGGCGGAACCCGGCCGACTACTTCCCGTCCTCGGCCCGGACCGCCGCCACCAGCGCGTTGGCGTGCCCGTGCCCGAGCCCGTGCTCGCTCTTCAGCCAGGCGACGAGCTCCATGTGCCGGTCGAGCGGCGAGGATCGGATGACCTCGAACCACTCGGCCACGGGCCGCCCGTACTTCTTCTCGATGGACGGGAAGTAGCTGGCGGGACCCTTGGGGGCGGGGGCGGGGGCGGGGGTGGTGGACACGGTGACCTCCGGAACGATCGGAAACGGATACGCACCATCCAAGACCCCCGCGCCCCCCGAAACTCATCGCCTCAATCCCGCCGGATGTGCTCCGGATCCACATGCCGCCGCACCATCGGCACGGAAGCGACCCCCGCCACCACCAGCACCCCCACCGCACTCCCCACCAGCACCGGCAACCCCTCCCAGTCCCAGTGCACGGCCCCGCCCCCGGTGATCAGATAACTGGCTTCGGCCAGCCACCCCGTCACCACGGCCCCGCCCAACCCCACCCCCAACGGCACCAGCACCTGCACCACCTGCACCCCCCGCAAGGTCCCCGCCCGAGCCCCCAGCAACCCCAGCGCCGCCACCTGCCCCCGCCGCTCCAAAGCCCGATCGGCCACGGAAACCACAAACGCAGCCACCCCCACCACAAGCCCCAGCACCATCCCCACCACCAACAGGCTCCGGATGACGGCCAACTGCGCCAGCGCGTCGACGGCGATCCCCACCGCATCCACCTCCGCGGTAGGCGCGACACCTCCGATCCCATCGAGCACCGCCCGCACTGTCCCCGCGTCGGCCCCCGACACCAAGGTCAGACTCCCCGCCCCCGCAGCCAGCCCCACCGGCGCCATCGAGGGCGGCACGAGCAGGGTGTCGGGCCGGAGCGCGGAGGGCTGATACGTCCGGATCTCCGCGCCGGCCTCCGGTACGGCGAAGACGACCTTCCGTCCGTCCCGGAGGGCGAAGGGGAAGCGGTCTCCGGGCTGCGGGTCGTACTCGGACGGAGGGACGGGGCCGCTGAGCCTCATGACCTTGCCATCCGTACATCCCCGCAACGAGATCGAGGCCGTGGCCACCTGCTCGCAGGTGGCCACGACCAGGTCGAGCCCGATGCCGGCAGGTTCGCCGGGCGGGCTCCACGAGCTGTACGAGGTCAAGTGGGCCCGCACGTCCGGCAGTCGTTCCAGGGCCTGGCGCTGGCCGGCGCTGAGCTCGTTCAGACGGATCTGGTACTCCTGCAGTGGTGCCGTGCGTCGGCTCACCTGGTCCAGCTCGATGAGCACGCCCTGTGTGAGCGAGGCGCCGAACACCAGCAGCACGAGCCCGGTGACCACCCGCAGCGAGGACCCCGGATCCACCTCCGTACGCCGCATCGCCAGCGTCAGCGGCAGCGACCTGGAGACGGCGGCGGTCCGCCGCGCGAGCCACGAGGTGACGGGCGGCAGCCCGAGGACGAGCCCCGCACCGGTCAGCAGTACGGCGCCGGGAACGAGAGTGGAGCTGGCGGATCCGCCGGACGGGTCCCTCCCCAGGACGCTCATCGCGCAGTAGCCGCCGATCACCCCCATCCCCGGAACCAGCAGCAACGTCCCCCATTTCCGCGGCGGCCGACGCTCCGCCGTCCGGCGCACCGCGATCGGTGAGAGCGCGGCCCTCCGGGCCCCGAACAGCCCGACGGCCCAGGCCAGCGCCGGACACCCGACCAGGCACACCGCCACCGTGGACCACTCGGGCCGCCCGTCCGCCGGGTACCACTGGAGCCCGGGGAGCCCGACCCGTGCCATGGCTTCGTTGACCCCGAGGTATCCGACGAGTCCGAGCACCGCCCCGAGGAACGCCGCCGCGACGTTCTCCCCGGCGTTGACCCGCACGGTGTCTTTGATGCTGAGACCTACCAACCGGAGCGCCGCCAGCCGCCGTGCGCGGGACTCCCCGGAGAGGCGCGCACAGACGGAGAGGAAGACCACGAGGGGGAGGAGGACGATGCACCCGAGGGTGAACCGGAGGATGTCCAGCGTCTCCCCGTCGACGACCTCGTCGTGGAGCCGTCCGTCCCCGAAGCCGTCGAACGCGTGCGGGGCGGTCAGCTTGTCGCGGGTGGTGCCGACGTAGGCGTAGAGCTCGTCCGGGCCGCCGAGGCCTTCCGCCCCGATGGTGCCCGTCACCCGGCCGGGAACGAGGCCCGAGACACCGGGATTCGCCGTGAGAACGTCACGGAGCGCCGGTGAGACGACGGCCTCGCCGGGACCGGGGAACGCCGTGACCCCTGGCGGGAGAGGGGCCGGGCCCGGACCCGTGCGGGCGAGGAAGACCCTTCGGAAGGGCCTCGACCCATACGGATCGAGGAACTTCTGATAGGCCACGTTGCTGTGCTCCGCGAGGACCGGATGCCGGGCGGAGGCACGGGCGTCGTGTGAAGCGAGGATCGTGGGAATGGTGAGCACCGCCGCGAGGCAGGCCACCCCCAGGCCGGATCCGAGGGCCATCAGCAGGAAGCGCACACGCCCCCTGCGCCCGCTGCCCCATAACAGGCGCAGTCCGAGAAGGAAGGGGCTCACACCGTCACCCGCTGGGCCAGGACACCGTCCACCATCACGTACTGGGTGTCGGCGTGCGCGGCCACATTCGGGTCATGCGTGACGATCACCACCGCGGTGTCGAGTTCCTTCGCGAGATGCAGGAACTCCTTCAGTACGGCATGGGCGTTGGCGCTGTCGAGAGCTCCGGTCGGCTCGTCGGCGAAGACCACGTCCGGCTGGTGGACAAGCGCCCGCGCGACGGCGATGCGCTGGCGCTGTCCTCCCGACAGCTTCGACGCCCGGCGGCGGAGAAGGTCGCCCATGCCCAGCCGGCCGAGCACCCGTGCGGCCGCGGCATGGGCCCGGTCCTTCGCGACTCCTGCCAGACGCAGGGGCAGTGCGGCGTTCTCCTCCACGGTCAGTTCGTCGAGCAACTCTCCGTACTGGAAGACGAATCCGATGCGCTCCCGGCGTAAGGCGCTCAGTTCGGCATCGGGAAGCGACGACAGAGCTACCCCGTCGAAGGTCACCGTGCCGCTCGCCGGTGGCAGGACACCGGCCAGGCAGTACAACAGCGAGGACTTGCCGGAGCCGCTGCTGCCCATGATCGCTGCCACTTCGCCGCGCGCGAGCGAGAATTCGGCCCCGCTGACCGCCTGCTGTTCTCCGTAGAAGAAGTCCACGCTCTCGGCGCGGAGGATGACGTCCATGATGCTGGGACTCCCTGAAAAAGGGGAGCCGCTGAGCGCGGCTCCCCTGGGCGGTCGAGGTCAGCGGAGGAACTCCCGGAGCTTCGAGCAGTTGTCCGGCCGGAGCGATCCTCGGTCCCGACAGGCCTGGATCTTCGCCTGGTTGGTCTCGAGCATCGCGCCGTCGAAGAACACGTGGTCGATGTGGACCGTCTTCTTCTGGACGCCCTTGACCCGGGTCCAGTCGTAGGCCTCGACCTTCGCGCGCAGGTATACGTTGTGTCCGTCGTCGGGGTCGGCGTCCTTCAGGTTTCCGTCGACATGGAACCCGCCGTGGTGCACGAACTTGGGCTCCCACTTGTAGTCGCCCTTGAAGAAGACGCCGGTCGAGCGCATCTTCAGTCCGTGCCACGAATCCGCCACCGCCACCCCCGCTCCACCGAAGAACAGTCCTGCGACGGCTACCGCCGTGAATGACTTCCTCAACTTGGCCATGAAACGCCCCTGGTTGATTAAAGAGCCGACTGGTCGTCACAGAACGTATCCGGTCCGCTACGGGGTAGATGGCGCAGGAACGTAACTCCGTTCAGTTCACCGCCCGATCCGGTGAACGGAACGTCGGCAAAGAATTTCTTCGGCGGGCTGTCCTTGGCCATGCGTGGCCGGTTTCCAGGGTGGCTCTTCCGGTGAAAGCGCAGGTCAGGGGCGGAATGGTGTGAGCGGTGGAGGCGGGGCGACCCTTAGGGGTGATCGTCGGTACGCCCGCGTGAAGTGATTCGACGCGGGCCCAAGGACGCACCCATGCGTATCGACCTCAGCGCCGTCACTCTCCGTCGCACCCTCGTCCCCCTCGCCGCCGTCCTCGCCCTCGCCCTTCTCGGCGGTGGAGGCGTGCGGCTCCGTGATCACCGCGCCGCTGGAGCGGCCCGTCTCGGCCGACGGTCCCTGTCCGAGCGCCGACCCGGTGGTGTGCCGGATCCGGGTGATGCCGATGGACGGGAAGGTGGAGGCCCAGCGGGTCCGGATGCGGTACCGCGGGCTGCTGGAGGACATGCGGAGTACGGAGGCCGCCGTGCGGGAGGCCGGCGCGACGGACGAGGGGATCGCCCGCGAGCTGGTCGCCATGCGCAACCAGGCCAAGTACGGGAACCCCCTCGGGGTACGGGAACCCCCTCGGGCCCACCGCCGACCGGCTCTACGCCAAGTACGGCACCTGACAGCAGCAGGTAGTAGACGCCTCCATGCGCACCAGCTACGCCGTCGACCGTGAGCTGAGCCTGGAGTAGCGGCCCTGCCCCGTGTGACGGGCGCCACCGGAAGCCAACAGCAGCCACCGGAGCCACGGGTGGTCGCCGGGGCGTAGGCGGAGCGTCGCCGGAGAACGTCGGAGAAACGCCGGAGAAACGCCGAAGGGCCGGGCCGCTTTCGCGGTCCGGCCCTTCGGGCTGGCGGAGGATACGAGATTCGAACTCGTGAGGGGTTGCCCCCAACACGCTTTCCAAGCGTGCGCCCTAGGCCTCTAGGCGAATCCTCCGTGGAGAACATTACATGACCGCGGAGGGTGCTCGCGAACGTGATCCACGAGGGGGAGGGGGAGGAGGGGGAGAGGGAGGCGGGAGGAGGGGGGAGGGAAGGTGCGGGAGGGGGAGGGGCTGGAGTGGGGGTTCGGATCGGGTAGGCTGGGCGGAGCCCCTCACGCGGCGCTATCTGACTGAACTCCCCCAGGGCCGGAAGGCAGCAAGGGTAGGTTGGCTCTGGCGGGTGCGTGGGGGGCGCTTGCGTTCCCGTGTCCGGTGGGTTTTCCCGGGTTGTCGGTGGGCGCCTATAACCTCGTATACGTGTCGTCTCTCGCGCTGTACCGCCGCTACCGCCCCGAGTCCTTCGCCGAGGTCATCGGGCAGGAGCATGTCACCGACCCGTTGCAGCAGGCCCTGCGGAACAACCGGGTCAATCACGCGTACCTGTTCAGCGGGCCCCGTGGATGCGGCAAGACGACCAGCGCGCGGATCCTGGCCCGCTGCCTGAACTGCGAGCAGGGGCCGACGCCCACGCCGTGCGGTGCGTGCCAGTCCTGCCAGGACCTCGCGCGCAACGGACCCGGGTCCATCGACGTCATCGAGATCGACGCGGCCTCGCACGGTGGTGTCGACGACGCTCGTGACCTGCGGGAGAAGGCGTTCTTCGGGCCCGCTTCCAGCCGGTACAAGATCTACATCATCGACGAGGCCCACATGGTCACCTCGGCGGGTTTCAACGCCCTGCTGAAGGTGGTCGAGGAGCCGCCGGAGCACCTCAAGTTCATCTTCGCCACGACCGAGCCCGAGAAGGTCATCGGGACCATCCGGTCGCGGACCCACCACTATCCCTTCCGGCTCGTGCCCCCCGGGACGCTCCGGGAGTACCTCGGCCAGGTGTGCGGGCAGGAGGGGATCCCCGTCGACGACGGGGTGCTGCCGCTCGTCGTGCGGGCCGGTGCCGGGTCCGTGCGTGACTCGATGTCCGTGATGGACCAGCTCCTCGCCGGTGCCGGCGAGGAGGGTGTGACGTACACCATGGCGACCTCGCTCCTCGGTTATACGGACGGTTCGCTGCTCGACTCCGTCGTGGACGCCTTCGCCTCGGGCGACGGTGCCGCCGCCTTCGAGGTCGTCGACCGGGTCATCGAGGGTGGGAACGACCCCCGGCGCTTCGTCGCCGACCTGCTGGAGCGGCTGCGGGACCTGGTGATCCTGGCCGCCGTGCCCGACGCCGCGGAGAAGGGACTCATCGACGCTCCCCAGGACGTCGTGGAGCGGATGCAGGCGCAGGCGTCCGTGTTCGGAGCCGCCGAGCTGAGCCGCGCCGCCGACCTCGTCAACGAGGGGCTGACCGAGATGCGCGGCGCCACCTCGCCGCGGCTCCAGCTGGAGCTGATCTGCGCGCGCGTGCTGCTGCCCGCCGCCTTCGACGACGAGCGGTCGCTGCTCGCCCGTCTCGACCGGCTGGAGCGCGGGGTCGCCGCCGCGCCGCCCGCCGCCGCCGTCTTCACGCCGGCCCCGCCCGCCGGGCCGCCGATGGGGTACGTCCCCGGGCCCGACGCCCATACGCCGATCGCCCCGCCGCCCCTGCCCGCGACTCCGGCCCAGGCTCCGACTCCGCCCCCGGCCTCTGCCGCACCCGCACCCGCACCGGCGCAACAGCAGCAGGCGCAGCCCGCGTCCGAGGCCTCGCGGCCCGGTGCCTGGCCCGGGGCCGCGCGTCCCGGCGGGTGGCCGACCGCCGGGGGCCAGAGCGCCGCCGCGGCCGCCCCCGCTCCCGTACAGGCGCAGGCGCAGGCGCCGGCACCGTCGCAGGCCGCCGCGTCCGCTCCCACCGGGGACATGGCGGCCGGCGCCGCCCAGGTGCGGAACATGTGGCCGTCCATCCTCGAAGCGGTCAAGAACCGGCGCCGCTTCACCTGGATCCTGCTGAGTCAGAACGCGCAGGTGGCCGGCTTCGACGGCACGACCCTCCAGCTCGGCTTCCTCAACGCCGGCGCGCGGGACAACTTCGCGAGCAGCGGCAGCGAGGAGGTCCTCAAGGCCGCGCTCGCCGAGCAGTTCAACGTGCACTGGAAGGTCGAGGCGATCGTCGACCCGTCGGGCGGCTCCGCGCCCCCGCCCGGAGCCGGGAACCCGGGAAGCTTCTCGGGCGGCGGAGGCGGTGGCTTCGGCGGTGGCGGAGGCGGTGGCTTCGGCGGTGGCGGCTTCGGTGGCGGCAGGCCCCAGGCCCCGTCCGCCCCCGCGACCGCGCCCATGTCGATGGCGGGCCCCGCACCCACGCAGGCCGCCCCGTCCGTCCCCCAGGCGGCGGCGCCCGCGCCGGCGCCCGCCCCCGTACAGCAGCGGCCCCCGCAGCCGCAGCCCGTGGCGCCCGAGGACGACGTGCCGGAGGAGGACGATCCGGACCTCGTGGAGTCGGCGCTCTCCGGGCACGAGCTCATCGTGCGCGAGCTCGGCGCCACCGTTGTGGAGGAATACACGAACGACTAGGGCCGTCTCGCTCGGTGGCCCGCACAAGGACCTTCCCGGCCAGCGGGCTACCCTGGCTGGCGTGAAGGTCCTCGTCATCGGCGGCGGCGCCCGCGAACACGCCCTGTGCCGCTCTCTCTCCCTCGATCCCGACGTCACCGCTCTGCACTGCGCGCCCGGCAACGCCGGAATCGCCGAGGTCGCCGAGCTGCATCCCGTCGACCAGCTGGACGGCGGCGCGGTCGCCGCGCTCGCCACCGAGCTCGGTGCCGACCTGGTCGTCGTCGGCCCGGAGGCCCCGCTCGTCGCGGGTGTCGCCGACGCCGTCCGCGCCGTCGGCATCCCCGTCTTCGGCCCCTCCCGCGAGGCGGCGCAGCTGGAGGGCTCCAAGGCGTTCGCCAAGGACGTCATGGCCGGCGCCGGCGTGCCGACCGCCCGCAGCTACGTCTGCACGACCCCCGCCGAGATCGACGAGGCCCTCGACGCCTTCGGCGCGCCGTACGTCGTCAAGGACGACGGTCTCGCGGCCGGCAAGGGCGTCGTCGTCACCGAGGACGTCGAGGCGGCCCGCGCCCACGCGCTCGCCTGCGACCGCGTGGTCATCGAGGAGTACCTGGACGGCCCCGAGGTCTCCCTCTTCGCGATCTGCGACGGCACCACCGTCCTCCCGCTCCAGCCCGCGCAGGACTTCAAGCGCGCGCTCGACGGCGACGAGGGCCCCAACACCGGCGGCATGGGCGCCTACTCGCCGCTGCCGTGGGCCGACCCGAAGCTGGTCGACGAGGTCATGGAGACCGTCCTCCAGCCGACCGTCGACGAGCTGCGCCGCCGCGGCACCCCCTTCTCCGGCCTGCTCTACGCGGGTCTGGCGATCACCGGCCGCGGCGTGCGGGTCATCGAGTTCAACGCCCGCTTCGGCGACCCCGAGACGCAGGTCGTCCTCGCCCGCCTGAAGACCCCGCTCGCGGGCGTGCTGCTGCACTCCGCCAACGGCACCCTCGCCGACCAGGCCCCGCTGGCCTGGCGCGACGAGGCCGCCGTCACCGTGGTCGTCGCCTCGCACAACTACCCGGAGACCCCGCGCACCGGCGACCCCATCGAGGGCCTCGCCGAGATCGCGGAGCAGGACGCGCCGTACGCGTACGTGCTCCACGCGGGCACCAGGCGGGACGGCGAGGCGGTCGTGAGCGCCGGCGGACGGGTCCTGTCGGTCACCGCCACCGGTTCGGACCTGGCCCAGGCCCGCGAGCGCGCCTACGCGGCAGTCGGCCGCATCCGCCTTGACGGTTCGCAGCACCGTACGGACATCGCGCTCAAGGCCGCCCAGGGCTGACCCGGACGGGAGCGCGGGCGCGGCCGTGAAGTCAAGCGCACGGCCGCGCCACCGGCACCACCTTTACCCAAAGCCATTCGATCGAGTGACGGCTCGGCCATCTGGATGACGCCCGCCGAAGCCCCAACTAGGGTGCGGCGCAGGCGTTCCGGCACTTGGCCCACCGGCATTGCGATGTCGGTGACGGGTGCCACAGTGGGGGAGTGAGCAACACCACCACGGGTAGTCCCGTCCAGGACGGGGAGAGGGGGTGAGGTACGGCGTGTCCGGCAGCGGCTTCGGAAACGGCGGCAGCGACAGCGGCCTCGGCGAGGAGTGGGGCGTGCGGGCCGCACGCTCCCGCGCCCTCGCCGTCCTCCGCGTCCGGGGAAGGGCGCTCGGCGCCGCCATCCTCCCCGCCGCCGTCGCCGTCGTGCTCTACGCGGGCGAGGTCACCGACCACTTCACGGGTACGGGGTGGACCACGGCCCGCTGGATCATGACCGTCCTCGCGCTCCTCGTCCTCCTCTCCGCCGCGGCCGTCGCCCTCGTCGTCGCCCGCGCCCGCCCGGCCGTGACGCCGACGGTGGAGCTCACCGAGACCGCCGCCCCCGACCTCCACCGCCTCGTGCGGGACCTCGCCGACCGGCTCGACGTGCCCGCGCCCGCCGCGATAGCCCTGACCCCGGACTGCGACAGCTGGCTGGAGGACCGGTCGCACCGGGCGCACGGGCGGGCGGGCGTGTCCGGCGCACCCGTGCTCGTCATAGGCTCCCCGTTCCTGTGGTGGATGCGCGTCGGCGAGCTGCGGGCGGTCCTCGCCCCGGTCGTCGCCGGCACCGGCCCGGCCGCGGACCCCGACATAGCGGCCGCCCGCCGTTTCGTGCGCGGGCTCGACGCGGCCGTCGCCGTCCCGGACGGCCCGGGCCTCGGCCCGCTGCGCCGGCTCGGCGCCCGGGGCGTCGGGCAGGTCGCCCGGCTGCTGCTGAGGGCCTGCGGCACGCACGCCGCCGAGATGGAGCGCGGGGTCGCCGCCGCCGGGTCCGAGCGGGCCCAGACCGTGGACCAGGGGACGCGGATCGTCGCCCAGGAGCAGGTGGGGCTCGCGTACGCGGGCTGGGACCGGCTCCTCACCCGGGTCGCGCTGCCCGCCTGGCGGATGGGCCGCTGGCCGTCCGGACTCGACGCGGGCGTGGTCTCGGCCCTGACCGAACTCTCCCGCCGCGACCGGCTCGCGGAGGGCTTCGCCTCCCGGCTGGGCGACCGCCCGGCCTGCGACCTGCTGGAGGAGCCCGGGGCCGTGGACGAGGCCGCCTCGCTGCTCGCCGCCCGCCTCTTCCACGGCGGCCCCGCCGAAGCCGGCCCGGACTGGGCGCCGGTCGAGTGGAGCCGCTATCCGGAGGAGGTCGTCGACCGGAAGTGGCGCGCGGACGCGGCCCGTCTCCACGAGGTCCTCGACCGCCTGGCGGCGACCGCAGGGCCCGACGCCGACGCAGCCGACACCGCCGAGGCCCCGACGCTCACCCGTGTCCTCGCCCACCTGACGACCCCGCAGAAGGACCGGCCCGCACAGGCCGACCCGTCCGCGCCGGGCGACCCGTCCGCACAGGCCGACCCGTCCGCGTCGGGCGACCCGTCCGCGTCGGGCGACCCGTCCGCGCTGGGCGAACCGTCGGCACTCGGCGAGCCGTCCGCGCAGAACGAGCGGGCCCCACAGAACGAGCGGATCGCGCAGGGCGAGCGGATCGCGCAGGACGAGCGGACCCCGCAGGACGAGTGGCTCGCGCAGGACGAGCCGTTCCTCCAGGACGAGCCGTCCGGGCCGGAGGAGGACGAGGGCCGGAACCCCGCCGCCGACACGCTCGCCGCCGCGCTGAGCGCCCGGGTGGCGCGCGAGGACGCCGAGCGGGAGGCGCGGGTCAGCGCCGGCGCGGCCGGGTTCAGCGGACCGGACGGTCCCTGGCCGCTCTGTCCCCTGCTCCCGCCCCGCACCGGCCGGGACCTCCTCGCCGACCACGTGACCGCGCTGGTCTGCTGCGCCGCCGTCGACACCACCGGCGCCGCGCCCGGCCTGGACTGGCTCGACGGACCGGCCCTGCTGGTGGACGGCGTACGCGCCACCGACCTCACCCCGCACGTCCTGACCCTGGTGGAGGAGGGCGACCCGGCTCCCCTGAGGGCCTGGCTGAGCACCGCGGGCGTACGCCCCGAGAAGCCGGTCCGGCTCCTCTGAGCCCACCCCGCCCTCCCTACCGGAGGGTCGTGTTCCACCTTTGTCGATTCACGACGAACGGTGACGGTCCGCGTGCGTTATGTGATGTGCTGGGGAGTGGCACTGACAGGGGCAACCCCCGTGGGCAGGGGCCCATGGCACTGGGCGGGGGAGTCGAAGGAGGGGCGCGGCATGGGGGCGGAGCAGATCGGGCGCTGGGAGTCGGGTGCGCTCGCGCACGCGGTCTCCGATCCCTTCGGCCAGGGGCCGCTCCCCTGGCTGCGCGGATCGGACAACTACTTCGACGGCACCGGGCAGCTGGTGCCCTGGTACGCCGACGAGACCCTGGCCCGGGGCGGCGCCGGGGGCCCGAGGACCGCCGACGACGTGCGCCGGCAGATCAAGGGGTTCGCCTCCGGGGGCGCCGTCGCGCCCGGGGAGTCGATCGACTTCCACATCACCGTGGACCCGCCCCAGCCGTTCTCGGTCGACGTCTACCGGATCGGCCACTACGGCGGCGACGGCGCCGCGAAGATCACCACGAGTCCGCGGCTCTCCGGGATCGTCCAGCCGCCCCCGCTCACCGCGGACCGCACGGTCTCCTGCCACCACTGGTGGCAGTCCTGGCGGCTCCAGGTCCCGAGCTACTGGTCGATCGGCGCGTACGTCGCCGTCCTCACGACCGCCGACGGCTACCGCTCCCACATCCCCTTCACGGTGCGGGACTCCCACCCCGCGGACCTCCTCCTCGTCCTGCCGGACATCACCTGGCAGGCGTACAACCTCTACCCGGAGGACGGCCGCACCGGCGCCAGCCTCTACCACGCCTGGGACGAGGAGGGCCGGCTGCTCGGCGAGCAGGAGGCGGCGATCACCGTCTCCTTCGACCGGCCGTACGCGGGCGCTGGCCTGCCCCTGCACGTCGGCCACGCCTACGACTTCATCCGCTGGGCGGAGCGGTACGGCTACGACCTCGCCTACGCCGAGACCCGCGATCTGCACGCCGGCCGGGTCGACCCCACCCGCTACCGGGGCCTGGTCTTCCCCGGCCACGACGAGTACTGGTCGGCGCCGATGCGGAAGGCGGCCGAGCGCGCCCGCGACCAGGGCACCTCGCTCGTCTTCCTCTCCGCCAACACCATGTACTGGCAGGTGGAGTCGGGGCCGTCGCCGTCCGGCGTGCCGGACCGGCTGCTCACCTGCCGCAAGCGCCGCGGTCCCGGCCGCCCCGCCCTCTGGCGCGAGGTCGACCGCCCCGAGCAGCAGCTCCTCGGCATCCAGTACGCCGGCCGGGTGCCCGAACCGCACCCGCTCGTCGTGCGGAACGCCACGCACTGGCTCTGGGAGGCGACCGGCGCCGGGGACGGCGACGAGCTCCCCGGCCTGGTCGCCGGCGAGGCGGACCGCTACTTCCCGCGCACCCCGCTCCCCGAGCACGAGAGCCGCATCCTGCTCGCGCACTCGCCCTACCAGGACGGCGACGGGGCGCTGCGCCACCAGGAGACCAGCCTCTACCGGGCGCCCTCGGGGGCCTGGGTCTTCGCCTCCGGCACCTTCGCCTGGTCGCCGGCGCTGGACCGGCCGGGCCACGTCGACCCCCGCGTCCAGCGCGCCACCGCCAACCTCCTCGACCGCATCTGTAAGAGGGACTGACCGGGCGAGCCGCCCCGGTCGGCGGGCCCGGGTCCGGATGCGAGAGAATCGGACCGTTCCTGGATCAACCTACGCGGAGGAACCGTGTCCGGATTCGTAGAAAAGCCCGAGCCCGTCGAGGTCCCGGGCCTCACCCACCTGCACACGGGCAAGGTGCGCGACCTCTACCGGAACGGAGCCGGCGAGCTCGTGATGGTGGCGAGCGACCGCATGTCCGCGTACGACTGGGTGCTGCCCACCGAGATCCCGGACAAGGGCCGCGTCCTCACCCAGCTCTCCCTGTGGTGGTTCGACCGGCTCTCCGACCTGGTCCCCCACCACGTCCTCTCCACCGAGCTGCCGGAGGGCGCCCCCGCCGACTGGGCGGGCCGCACCCTCGTCTGCAAGTCCCTGGACATGGTTCCGGTCGAGTGCGTCGCCCGCGGCTACCTCACGGGCTCCGGACTGGTCGAGTACGACGAGTCCCGCACCGTCTGCGGCCTCGCGCTCCCCGAGGGGCTGACCGACGGCTCCGAGCTGCCCACGCCGATCTTCACCCCGGCGACCAAGGCCGCCGTCGGCGACCACGACGAGAACGTCTCGTACGAGGAGGTGGCCCGCCAGGTCGGCGCCGAGACCGCCGCGCTGCTGCGTCAGACCACCCTCGCCGTCTACTCCCGCGCCCGGGACATCGCCCGTGAGCGGGGCATCATCCTCGCCGACACCAAGTTCGAGTTCGGCTTCGACGGCGGGAGCCTGGTCCTCGCCGACGAGGTGCTGACCCCGGACTCCTCCCGCTTCTGGCCGGCCGACCAGTGGCAGCCGGGCCGCGCCCAGCCCTCGTACGACAAGCAGTTCGTGCGGAACTGGCTGACCTCCCCGGCCTCGGGCTGGGACCGCAAGAGCGAGCAGCCGCCGCCGGCGCTTCCGTCCGAGATCGTGGACGCCACCCGCGCCAAGTACCTGGAGGCGTACGAGCTGCTGACCGGGAAGTCTTGGTCCGACAGCTTCTGATGGACCGGCCCGTACGGGGCGGGGGCGCGCTCCCCCGTCCCGTACGGGCCGTACACCGCGCACACGAAGAAGGCCCCGGTTCGATGAACCGGGGCCTTCGCTCTGAGCGGACGACGAGATTCGAACTCGCGACCCTCACCTTGGCAAGGTGATGCTCTACCAACTGAGCCACGTCCGCATGCGCCGTAGCGCGCTGCTAACTATACCCAACCTTTCGACCGCGCGAGACGCACCGCCGCATGACGGTTCTCCGCACCGAGCTTGGCGGCGGCGGAGGAGAGGTAGTTGCGGACGGTCCCGGGGGAGAGCGCGGCCCGCCGGGCGATCTCCGCGACGGGGGCGCCGTCGGCGGCGAGTTCGAGCACCTCGGCCTCGCGGGCGGTCAGCGGGGAGTCTCCCGCGGCGATCGCGTCGGCCGCCAACTCCGGGTCCACGTAACGGTTTCCGGCATGCACGGTACGGATCAGCTCGGCCAGCCGCTGGGCGCTGACGGTCTTCGGGGCGAAGCCCCGGACGCCCGCGGCGAGGGCCCGCTTGAGGTGGCCGGGGCGGCCGTGGCTGGTCACGATCATCGTGCGGCAGTCGGGGAGTTCGTCCCGGATCGATGTGGCCACCGTCACACCGTCCGCCCCTGGCATCTGGAGGTCGAGGACGGCGACGTCGGGCCGGTGGGCCCGGGCCATGGCGAGCGCCTCGGGGCCGGTCGCGGCCTCCGCGACGACGATCAGGTCGTCCTCCAGGGCGAGCAGGGCGGCGAGCGCGCCCCGGATCAGATGCTCGTCGTCGGCGAGCAGGACGCGTACGGGCTCGGTCACGCGACCGTCTCCTTCTCCTGGTGAGCGGGGTGCGGGGCGGTCCGTCCGGGCAGCGGGACCCGGGCGGTGACGAGGAAGGAGCGCGGCTCCGCCGGCCCCGCCTCCAGGGTGCCGTCCACCGCGCCGAGCCGTTCCCGCAGCCCGGCGAGGCCGGAGCCGGTCCGGCCGGGGCCGCCGGCCCCGTCCCGTACCGTCGCGCCGTCGTTCTCCACGGTCAGCACGGCCTCCCCGTCCCGCGCGCGCAGGGTGATCGCGCAGTGCCGGGCGTCGCCGTGCCGCAGCACGTTGGTGGTGGTCTCGCGGACGACCCAGCCGAGCGCGGACTGCACCGCGGCGGGCAGCTCGACGGCGGGGGCGTCGACGGCACAGTCGATGCCGGCGGCGTCGAGGACCCCGCGGGCGCCCTCCAGCTCGATCCGCAGATCGGCCTCCCGGTAGCCGCGGACGACCTCGCGGACCTCCCGCTGGGACTCCTGGGCGATCCGCTGGACCTCGACCATCTGGTCCACGCTCTCGGGGCGGCCGCGCCGGGCGAGCTGGACGGCCAGCTCGCTCTTGAGCGCGATCACCGACAGGTTGCGGCCCATGACGTCGTGGAGGTCGCGGCCGAAGCGGAGCCGCTCCTCGGCGACGGCGAGCCGGGCCTGGAGGTCGCGGGAGCGCTCCAGCTCCTGGACGACGCGGAGCAGCCAGGAGGAGAAGCCGCAGGCGGAGGCGTAGGCACCGCCGCCGACGAGGACGGCGGCCAGGGTGATGAGCCCCTCCGGGACGTGGCCGAGGACGACGAGGGGCAGGGCGGCGGCGGTGGCGATGCCGGCGACCGCGTACGCCATGTGCCGCACGCGGTCCACGCAGAGGACGAGGGCGCCGGTGGCGAAGAGCGAGGTGACGACGGTGAAGGCGGCGACGAGGGAGGCGTCGGGCAGGACCCCGGCCGACCACAGGCCGATGACGGTGAGGTCGGCGAGGGCGGTGGCGGCGGCGAGGGCGGCGGCGAGCCGGACGGGCCGGGGCCGGGTGCCGGTGATGTGGTCGAGGCCGCGGGAGGCGACCACCGCGCAGAACGCGGCGTGGACCAGGACCCACCCGACGAGGCCGAGCACGGCGCCCAGGCCGAGCGCGTCGCGCTGTTCCCGGCTCAGCGGGATGCCGGCGAGCGTGATCAGCTCGACCGGGGCCATGAGGTGGAAGGTCCACCGGGTGTACAGCTCGACCTTCCCGGCGACACTGCGCCGTGACCACCAACCCGTCATCGCGGACATCCGTCCCGCTCCCCTCCGGTCCCGTCCTAGCGCCGGGGCTCCCAGCGGAACCAGCGGCGGACCGCCCACCCCGTCAGGACGCCCCAGGCCACTGTATTGAGCGTGGCGGTGAGCAGGTCGCCCGCATGGGCGGTGCCGAGCCAGCCGGCCCGGACGAACTCCATGACGCCGCTCAGCGGGAGGAGCTGGGCGAGGTCGGCGGCGAGGCCGGGCAGGGCGTCGCGGGGGACGAAGAGGCCGGAGCCGAAGGAGGAGACGAGGAAGAGCGGCAGGGTGGTGAGGCCGGCGCTCTCGACGGTGCGGGTGATGGTGGTGGTGACGGCGGCGAGCCCGGCGAGCAGCACGATCGCGGCGGCGAGGCCGAGGACCAGCAGGTCGGGGCGGGCGGGGGCGTCGGCGCCGAGGAGGGTGAAGCCGCCGACGGTGAGGATCGCGCACTGGGCGAGGGCGATGGCGCTGGCGGGCAGGGCGGCGCCCGCGAGGATCTCGGTGTCGGTGGCCTCGCCGGTGCGCAGCCGCTTGAGGACCAGCTCCTCGCGGCGGGCGACGAGGCTGGAGGTGAGGCTCATGTAGACGACGAGCAGCAGGACCATGCCGGTGCCGCCGACGAGGGTGGCGGCGGAGAGGGAGATGCCGAGGGTGGCCTCGTCGATCCCCTTGAGGGAGGACCGCAGCAGGAAGATCATCAGCAGCGGCATGGCGGCCGCGATGAAGAGGTTGTTGCGGTTGCGGCCGAGGAGGGTGAGTTCGGCCCGGCCGAGGGCGGCGAGCCGGGTGAGGGTGGTGGAGGGGCGGCCGGCGCCGGTCGCGGCGGGGGTTCCGGTGGTGGTGGGCGTACTCATCGGGTCACGGTCTCCTTCTGGCCGGCCGGGGTGGCCTCCGTGCGGGAGGCGATGTCGAGGAAGGCCTCTTCGAGGGAGGCGGAGCGGGCGTCGAGCCCGTCGAGCCGGACGCCGTGGTCGCGGGCCCAGCCGAGGAGTGCGGTGAGGTCGTCCTGGAGGGCGTGGGTACGGATCTCGATCCGGCCTCCGTCCTCGGCGGCCCTCAGTCCGAGCGGCAGCCGGGCGGCGGGCACTCCGGCGGGGAGCGAGAAGCGGATCCGGGCGGGCTGGGCGGCGGTGACCTCGGCGGGCGTGCCGGAGAGCACGATCCGGCCCTTGTGCATGATCGCGAGCCGGTCGGCGAGCGTCTCGGCCTCCTCCAGGTAGTGCGTGGTGAGGAGGACGGTGGTGCCCTGGGCGCGCAGCGCGCGGACGAGTTCCCAGGTGTCGCGGCGGCCCTCGGCGTCGAGGCCGGTGGTGGGCTCGTCGAGGAAGAGGACCTCGGGCCGGCCGAGGAGGGCGAGCGCGAGGTCGAGGCGGCGGCGCTCGCCGCCGGACAGCTGCTTGATCCGCACCTTCTCGCGGCCGGTGAGGCCGACCGCGCCGAGGGCCTCGCCGGCGGGGCGGGCACCGCTGGTGCAGCCGGCCCACATGCGTACGGTCTCGGCCACGGTGAGGTCGGAGGGGAAGCCGCCCTCCTGGAGCATCACGCCGATGCGCGGGCGGACGGCGGAGCGCTCCCGGTACGGGTCGTGGCCGAGGACGCGGGCGGTGCCGCCGGTCGGGGCGGCGAGGCCCTCCAGGAGCTCGACGGTGGAGGTCTTGCCCGCGCCGTTGGTGCCGAGGAGCGCGAAGATCTCGCCCCGGGGCACGGAGAGGGAGATCCCGCGTACCGCCTCGAACCCGCCGTCGTAGGTGCGGCTCAGGTCGGTCGCCTCGATGGCCGGTGTCAGGGCTTCAGCTGTCATGGCCCCAGCCTGCCGTCGGTGGAGAGGGGAGGGCAGTGCGCGCTGTCATCACCCGGACTGACAAATGTCATGAAGGCGGGGGAGGAGGAGAGGAAGGGGAGGGGAACCGAGGAAGGGAAAACGACGAAGGCCCCGGTTCGATGAACCGGGGCCTTCAACCCTGAGCGGACGACGAGATTCGAACTCGCGACCCTCACCTTGGCAAGGTGATGCTCTACCAACTGAGCCACGTCCGCATTTCTCCCGACCGGCTTTCACCGGGCGGTGCGAGCACCACTCTACCTGATCCACCGGAGTGGTCGGTAACCGTGATGCAGAGCGGGTGACAGGGATCGCACACTGCGCCTTCCCCCTGGAAGGGGGATGTTCTACTACTGAACTACACCCGCACGCTGCTTGGGGACTTGGCTTTTCGGCCTCGCCCCTCGGCGTGTTCCAGACTCTAGCGGATCATCGGGGGTGGAACGCAAATCCGTTCCGCCCGGTGTCGTCCGGCGCCGTCGGTCGCCCGTGTCCCGCGGGGCTCGGGCGCCGCCGTCAGCTCGCCGCGCGGAAGGCCTCGTAGACCCGCTTGGGGATGCGGCCCCGGGCCGGCACGTCCATCTTGTTGGACTGGGCCCAGGCGCGGACCGCCGCGGGGTCGGGGGCGAGGGCGGTGTGCGTGTACGCGGTGGTGGCTCCGGTCACACCGGCGGCCGCCTTGCCCGTCTGCTTCCGCCCCGCCGCGAGGTAGGGCGCGAGGGCCTTGCGGAGTTTCTTTGCATTGGCAGCATTCAGGTCGATCTCGTACATCTTCCCGTCGAGACCGAACGCGACCGTTTCCGCCGCTTCTCCGCCGTCGATGTCGTCGGAGAGGGTGACCACCACTCGCTGCACCACGGATATCGGTCCTTTCCTGTGGCCCGTCACCTGTCAGGGGCTTTGGGTACGCCTCTGACGTGCGGTGACACCAGGCCTCTGGCTGCCCAGGGACAATGCCGTTCTTCCCTGGAATCCTTTGTACAGCGACGGGCATCGCATTGTGAAGCCCTGTCAATTGTCTCAGCGTGTCCCGGGCAATGCACGGCGCGATATTTCACTCGCATTTCATGTGCGGCGGGGTGTAGGGGGCGTTTGGAGTGGATCACCGTCGGGGGTGGCTTCCGGCCTGGGCATTTGTAGGATCCTTCAGATCTCTACCCGCGTAGAATTTGGAGGCAGGTACGCTGAGGGAACCGCCCACGCAACACACCACCGGGAGTGCCAGTGGCACGCGTCGTAGTCGACGTCATGCTCAAGCCGGAGATCCTCGACCCGCAGGGACAGGCGGTGCAGCGTGCACTGCCCCGCCTCGGGTTCGCCGGAATCGCCGACGTCCGTCAGGGGAAGCGCTTCGAGCTGGAGGTGGAGGGACCGGTCGACGACGCCGCCCTCGCCCGCATCCATGAGATGGCCGAAACCTTCCTCGCCAACACCGTGATCGAAGACTTCGTCGTGAAGGTCGAGTCGTGACCGCTCGCATCGGCGTCGTCACCTTCCCCGGCACGCTCGACGACCAGGACGCGCTGCGTGCCGCCCGCCTCGCGGGCGCCGAGCCGGTCTCCCTGTGGCACCGCGACAAGGACCTCAAGCAGGTCGACGCGGTCGTCCTCGCCGGCGGCTTCTCCTACGGCGACTACCTGCGGGCAGGCGCCATCTCCCGCTTCTCGCCGGTGATGGAGACCATCATCGAGCAGGCCAAGGCGGGCATGCCCGTCCTCGGCATCTGCAACGGCTTCCAGATCCTCACCGAGGCCCATCTGCTGCCGGGCGCGATGCTCCGCAACAACCACCTCCACTTCATCTGCCGCGACCAGAAGCTGCGGGTGGAGAACGCGGAGACCGCCTGGACCTCGGACTACGTCCAGGGCCAGGAGATCGAGGTCCCGCTCAAGAACATGGACGGCCGGTACGTCGCCGACGAGCGCACGCTCGACGAGCTGGAGGCCGAGGGGCGGGTGGCCTTCCGCTACCTGGACGTGAACCCCAACGGCTCGCTCCGCGACATCGCGGGCATCACCAACGCCGCGGGCAACGTGGTCGGCCTCATGCCGCACCCCGAGCACGCCGTCGAACCGCTGATCGGCACCGGCAAGACGGACGGTCTCGGTTTCTTCACCTCGATCCTCAAGAAGCTGGTCAACGCCTGATGAGCCTCGACACCGTCAAGCACGCGAGCGAGACGCCGGACAGCGAGCAGCCCTGGAAGGAGCTCGGCCTCAAGGAGGACGAGTACGCGCGCATCCGCGAGATCCTCGGCCGCCGTCCCACCGGCGCCGAGCTCGCCATGTACTCGGTCATGTGGTCCGAGCACTGCTCCTACAAGAGCAGCAAGGTCCACCTGAAGCAGTTCGGCGAGAAGACCCCCGAGAACGACGCCATGCTCGTCGGCATCGGCGAGAACGCCGGCGTCGTCGACGTGGGCCAGGGGTACGCGGTCACCTTCAAGGTCGAGTCGCACAACCACCCCTCGTACATCGAGCCCTACCAGGGCGCGGCCACCGGCGTGGGCGGCATCGTCCGCGACATCCTCGCCATGGGCGCCCGCCCGGTCGCGGTCGTCGACCCGCTGCGCTTCGGCGCGGCCGACCACCCCGACACCAAGCGCGTGCTGCCCGGTGTCGTCGCCGGCATCGGCGGCTACGGCAACTGCCTGGGCCTGCCCAACATCGGCGGCGAGGTCGTCTTCGACTCCTGCTACCAGGGCAACCCGCTGGTCAACGCCGGCTGCATCGGCGTGATGAAGCACGAGGACATCCACCTCGCCAAGGCCTCCGGCCCCGGCAACAAGGTCATCCTCTACGGCGCCCGCACGGGCGGCGACGGCATCGGCGGCGTCTCGGTCCTCGCGTCCGAGACCTTCGACGACACCAAGCCGACCAAGCGCCCCGCCGTCCAGGTCGGCGACCCGTTCCAGGAGAAGCTCCTCATCGAGTGCACCCTGGAGATCTTCCAGGAGAAGCTCGTCGCGGGCATCCAGGACCTCGGCGGCGCCGGTCTCTCCTGCGCCACCTCCGAGCTGGCCTCGGCCGGTTCCGGCGGCATGCGGGTCGACCTGGAGAAGGTCCACCTGCGCGACGCCACGCTCTCTCCTGAGGAGATCCTCATGAGCGAGTCGCAGGAGCGCATGTGCGCGATCGTCGAGCCGCAGCACGTCGACCGCTTCCTGGAGATCTGCGAGAAGTGGGACGTCATCGCGGTCGTCATCGGTGAGGTCACCGAGGGCGAGCGGCTGGAGATCTTCTGGCACGGCGAGCAGATCGTCGACGTGCCGCCGCGCTCCGTCGCCCACGAGGGCCCGACCTACCACCGGCCGTACGCCCGCCCGGAGTGGCAGGACGCGCTCCAGGCCGACGACGCCGGCAAGCTGCCCCGGCCGCAGTCCGGCGCGGAGCTGAAGGACCAGGTCCTGAAGCTCGTCTCCTCGCCGAACCAGGCCTCGAAGTCCTGGATCACGGACCAGTACGACCGGTTCGTGCAGGGCAACACGGTCCTGGCGCAGCCCGAGGACGCGGGCATGGTCCGCATCGACGAGGAGACCAACCTCGGCGTGGCCATGGCGACCGACGGCAACGGCCGGTACGCCAAGCTCGACCCGTACACCGGCGCGCAGCTCGCGCTGGCGGAGGCGTACCGCAACGTCGCCGCCTCCGGCGCCAAGCCGCTGGCCATCTCGGACTGCCTGAACTTCGGTTCGCCCGAGGACCCGGCCGTCATGTGGCAGTTCGCCGAGGCCACCCGTGGCCTCGCGGACGGCTGCTTCCAGCTGGGCACCCCGGTCACCGGCGGCAACGTCTCGCTGTACAACCAGACCGGTGAGGTCGCCATCCACCCGACGCCCGTCGTGGCCGTCCTCGGTGTGATCGACGACGTCAACCGCCGCACCCCGATCGCCTTCGCGGAAGAGGGCCAGCTCCTCTACCTGCTGGGCGACACGCGTGAGGAGTTCGGCGGTTCGGCCTGGTCCGAGGTGATCCACCAGCACCTCGGCGGCATGCCGCCGGCCGTGGACCTCGACCGGGAGAAGCTGCTCGGCGAGATCCTGATCTCGGGCTCCCGCGACGGCATGATCGACGCGGCGCACGACCTGTCCGACGGCGGTCTCGTCCAGGCGGTCGTCGAGTCCTGCCTCCGTGGCGGGAACGGCGCGCGACTGATCGTCCCCGAGGGCCTGGACGCCTTCACGTTCCTCTTCTCGGAGTCGGCGGGCCGCGCGGTCGTCGCCGTCCCCCGCAGCGAGGAGCTCCGCTTCACCGACATGTGCGGCGCCCGCGGCCTGCCGGCGACCCGCATCGGTGTCGTCGACGGCGACGCGGTCGACGTCCAGGGCGAGTTCGCGCTCACCCTGGCCGAGCTGCGCGAGGCGCACGAGGCGACGATCCCGGGCCTGCTGGCCTGAGATCCGCGAGTGAGACGGCCCCCGTCCCCGGACGGGGGCCGTTCGCGTGTCACTCCGCGGGACCCCAGAAGGCGTCGGACTCGTCGATGTCCGCGACGCACTCGTCCACGTCGGTCATCTTGCCGCCGACGATGGTGAAGAAGAGGCCGCCGTCCATCTCGATGCCGCGGTCGCCGCGGTCGGCGTGCCACCGGTGCACGGACATGACGTGGCCGCGGCCGTCCGGGTAGACGCCCTTCAGCTCGACCCGGAAGGTGCCGCCGGTCAGCTCCATCAGCTGTCCGTAGTGGGCGAGGACGTTGTCCGCGCCCTTGAAGTGGCCGGACATCCGGCTGCTGCCGGGCGAGTGGTGGGTGGCGTCCGAGGTCATCAGCGACCGCAGGGTCTCCGTGTCGCCCGCGGAGAAAGCCTCGTAGCCCTTGCGGACGAGGGCGGCGTCAGGGTGCTCGGCCATGGCTCATCGACCCCTCAGTACGGGTAGGCGCTGTCTGGAACCCCTCCTCCTCCAGTCTCCGACTACCCTCGCCCCCATGCCACCGGCCAAGAAGCGCACCCGCAGTTACGACCCCGCCAGGACGCGCGCCGCCGTCTCCGCCCAGTTCGGGCACGTACGGGACGCGGTGCTCGCCCTGTCGCCGGAGGAGCTCGACCGGCCGACGCGGCTCGGCACCTGGACGGTGCGGGAGCTGGCCGCGCACCTGACGATGGCGCTCGGCGCGGTCGTGCGAGGGCTCGAAGGGCCCGAGCCGGCCGCGCGGGAACTCGCCCTGTCGGACTGGCCCCTGGCCACCGCGACCGGCGCCGCCGGCATCGACGAGGACGTCCGGGCACTCGACGCCGCCGACCTGGCGGGGCTGTACGCGCGGACCGGCGCCCGGTACGAGGAGCTGGTCGCCGGCGCGGACGGGGAGCGGCTCGTGCCGACCCGCTTCGGCGCCATGACGCTCGCCGACTACCTGGTCACCCGGACCGTCGAACTGGTCGTCCACACCGACGACCTCGCCGCCGCGACCGGCACGGTGATCCCCCACGACCGGCAGGCCCTCGCCGCCTGCGTCCGGCTGCTCGCCGACGCGCTCGCGGCGAAGGCCCCCGGCGGCGCGGTGGAGGTCCGGATCCCGCCGTTCGCGGTGGTGCAGTGCGTGGCGGGGCCCCGGCACACCCGGGGCACCCCGCCGAACGTCGTCGAGACGGACCCGCTGACCTGGATCCGCCTGGCCACCGGGCGTACGGAGTGGGCCGCCGAGCTGGACGCGGCCCGGGTCGCCGCCAGCGGGGAGCGGGCCGATCTGGCGGGGCTGCTCCCGCTGATGGGCTGAGCCGGGGAACCCGGAGCGGGCCCGCCGCGTCCCACCGGCATGCCGAAGCCGCGCAGCACCCTCGCCGCAGCCGTCCTGCTCGTCACGCTCACCGCCTGTGCCCAGGGCGGGGGCACGGGAGCCGGTGATCCCGACCTCCCCCTGACCGGCACCCACTGGACCGTCGGCGCGGTCACCGTCGACGGCAGCCGCTCGCAGGCCCCCGAGGGAGCCCGCGTCGGCTTCACCGGGAAGGAGCGCGCCCAGGGCAGTACCGGCTGCAACCACTTCGGCGCGGCCGTCACCGTGGCCGGTGCCACCGTGACGGTCTCCCCGGAGGAGGTCACGGAGATGGGGTGCCCGGACGACCGGCAGCGCTTCGAGACCGCCTTCCTGGCCGCCTTCACCGGGCCGCTGAGGGGGACTCTCTCGGACGGCGCGCTCACCCTCGTCTCCTCCGACGGCGCCCGGAAGGTGGAGCTGACCGCCGAGCCGTCCGTCCCGCTGCGGGGCACCGGCTGGAAGGTCGACGGCCTGGTCTCGGGCGACACCGCCGCCTCCCTCCCGGCGGGCAGTGGGGAGAAGGCCCGCTTCGTCGTCGGCGCGGACGGACGGATCACCGGCAACCTCGGCTGCAACGGCTTCTCCGCCACCGCGAAGGTCGACGAGAAGGCCCGCACCCTCACCGTCGAGGGCCCGGCCGCGACGACCCGGATGATGTGCACCGGCCCGCAGATGGAGCTGGAGACGAAGCTGTACGAGCTTCTCGACGGGCCCCTCTCCTACCGGCTGGAGCACCGGACCCTGACCCTCGTCGACGGCGCGGGCGAGGGCCTGACCGCGCGGGCGGAGCCGGCTCAGTAGCGGAGCAGCCGCGCGTCGATCCCCTCCCACGCGGCCCGCAGCGCGGCGAGCCGGGCCTGCTCGAAGGGCGCCCGGTCGGCCTGCTCGCGGGTGTCCTCGGCGAGGTGGAAGAGCTGGTCGCGGCCGGACTTGCCGCGGTAGTACTTCCAGTCGCCGCGGCGCAGCGCCCGCTCGCCCCGGACCCGCCAGAACAGGTCCCGCTCGGGCACGTCCTCGCCGCGCAGCAGGTGTCCGGCGAGGCTGGTGCCGTCGAGGGGGTAGGCGGGGTGGGGGCGGGCTCCGGCGAGTTCGAGGAGGGTCGCCGTCCAGTCGGGCGTGTACACGGGCAGGTCGCTGACCTGGCCGCCGTCGATCCGGGCCGGCCAGCGCAGGACGGAGGGGACGCGGATGCCGCCCTCCTGGAGGGAGCCCTTGTTGCCGGCGAGCGGCCAGTTGTAGGAGAAGCGCTCGCCGCCGTTGTCGCTGGCGAAGAAGACGAGGGTGTCCTGCTCCTGGCCGGAGCGCCTCAGGGCCTTCAGGACCTGTCCGATCGAGCGGTCGAGGTCCTCGACCATCTCCTTGTACTTCTCGATCGAGCCGCCGTCCTGGTGCCAGAGGGCGGAGCGGTCGCCGGCCTTGATGCGGCGGACGATCTCGGCGCTCGCCTCCTCGTCGCCGTCGGCGATCCACGGCCAGTGCGGGGTGGTGAAGTTGAGGTTGAGCAGCCACGGCTTCCCGTGGTCGCGGCTCACGTACTCGCTCGCCCGCTCGGTGAGGATCCGCGTGTAGTAGCGGAGGTCCTTGTACTCGGCGTCGCCCTCGTAGAGGTCGTACTCGCCGCCGAGGCCGAGCTTGGAGTAGTACTCCAGGGCGCCGCCGAAGTTGCCGAAGAACTCGTCCCAGCCGGACTTGGTGGGGGAGTAGTCGGGGAGGTAGCCGCAGTGCCACTTCCCGATGAGCGCGGTGGCGTACCCGGAGTCGCGCAGCAGCGAGGCGAGCGTGGGGTGGGTGGGCTCCAGCCCGACGGACTTGTCGGCGATGGGCTCGGCGAGGCCGCCCTTGGTGCGGCCCGGGTAGCGGCCGGTGTAGAGGCTGAAGCGGGTGGGCGAGCAGGTGGCGGAGCCGGAGTACGCGTCGGTGAACCGCACCCCTTCGCGCGCGAGCCGGTCGAGGTGCGGGGTGCGGATGTGCGGGGCGCCGTAGGAGGAGAGGTCGGCCCAGCCGAGGTCGTCGCCGAGGATGAAGAGGATGTTCGGCCGGCGGGAGTGGCGGCGCGGGTGCGCGGCGCGGAAGGGCCGTTCGGCGGCGGGGGTGCCGGGGGAGGCCTCGGCGGGCCCGGCGCCGAGGGCGGCCGCGGCGGCGGCACCGGCGGCGGCCCCGCCGAGGGCGCGGCGGGACAGGGACGTGGGCATGCGGGATCTCCAGACGGAGCGAGGGAGCGACGGAGCGGGGGAGCGGAGAAGAGAGGAAGGCGGCGCAAGGGGCCGCGTTCAGGCGCGGCGACAGCCGGCGCTCGTGACACGGACGAGGTCCACGTGTCGGCGCTGGACGAGGGTGACCGAGTGGTCACGCGGCGGCTGCATGGGCCAGGAGCCTGGTCGAGCGGGGGCGGGGCGTCAACGCCGTCACGGTGGGTTGACGCGCGTAGTTCGCGTGATCGAAACGCTCGCGAAACCGCAGGTGTGTGCGTTCTGCGTCACATCGCGGGGCCGTGTGCGGGGTGGTACGAGCGCTTGCCCGGAGGGGGGCCGGACGGCTGGAGCCCTTCCGCCGCCTGCCTTGTAGGGGCCTCCAAGTGGGCGACGATCTTTTGGTGCGATCGTACGAGCCGACGCGGGTGCGGGCCTCCGCCGCTTTCCCCAATTCGGACCAGTGGTCGAGGTCCCCTAGACTCGAAGACGTGCCACGTGGTGACGGTCGACTCAATCACGACCTGCTTCCCGGTGAGAAAGGCCCCCAGGACGCTTGTGGCGTCTTCGGTGTCTGGGCTCCGGGTGAAGAGGTCGCAAAGCTCACGTACTTCGGGCTCTACGCCCTCCAGCATCGGGGTCAGGAATCCGCGGGAATCGCGGTCAGCAACGGCTCCCAGATCCTCGTCTTCAAGGACATGGGGCTTGTCTCCCAGGTCTTCGACGAGACCTCGCTCGGTTCCCTCCAGGGTCATATCGCGGTCGGTCACGCCCGCTACTCGACCACCGGAGCCTCCGTGTGGGAGAACGCCCAGCCGACCTTCCGGGCCACCGCCCACGGGTCGCTGGCGCTCGGACACAACGGCAACCTGGTGAACACGGCGCAGCTGGCCGAGATGGTCGCCGACCTTCCCAAGAAGGACGGCCGCGCCACCCAGGTCGCCGCCACCAACGACACCGACCTGGTCACGGCGCTCCTCGCCGGCCAGGCGGACGAGGACGGCAAGCCGCTCACCATCGAGCAGGCCGCCGCGAAGGTCCTCCCCGAGGTCCGGGGCGCCTTCTCCCTCGTCTTCATGGACGAGCACACGCTCTACGCGGCCCGTGACCCGCAGGGCATCCGCCCGCTGGTCCTCGGCCGGCTGGAGCGCGGCTGGGTCGTCGCCTCGGAGTCCGCCGCCCTCGACATCTGCGGCGCCAGCTTCGTCCGCGAGGTCGAGCCGGGTGAGCTCATCGCCATCGACGAGAACGGCATCCGCACCTCCCGCTTCGCAGAAGCGAAGCCGAAGGGCTGTGTCTTCGAGTACGTGTACCTGGCCCGTCCCGACACGGACATCGCCGGCCGGAACGTGTACCTCTCCCGCGTCGAGATGGGCCGCCGCCTCGCCAAGGAGGCCCCGGTCGAGGCCGACCTGGTCATAGCGACGCCCGAGTCCGGCACCCCCGCCGCCATCGGCTACGCGGAGGCCTCCGGCATCCCCTTCGGCGCCGGCCTGGTCAAGAACGCCTACGTCGGGCGCACCTTCATCCAGCCCTCGCAGACCATCCGCCAGCTCGGCATCCGGCTGAAGCTGAACCCCCTCAAGGACGTCATCAAGGGCAAGCGCCTGGTGGTCGTCGACGACTCGATCGTCCGCGGCAACACCCAGCGCGCCCTGGTCAAGATGCTCCGCGAGGCCGGCGCGGCCGAGATCCACATCCGGATCTCCTCGCCGCCGGTGAAGTGGCCCTGCTTCTTCGGCATCGACTTCGCGACCCGCGCGGAGCTGATCGCCAACGGCATGTCGATCGAGGAGATCGGCAAGTCGCTGGGCGCGGACTCGCTCTCGTACATCTCCATCGACGGGATGATCGAGGCGACCACGATCCAGAAGCCCAACCTCTGCCGGGCCTGCTTCGACGGCGAGTACCCGATGGAGCTGCCGGACCCCGAGCTGCTCGGCAAGCAGCTCCTGGAGACGGAGCTGGCCGCCGGCCCCGCCGCGACCGCGGCCGCCGACGCCCTGCGCCGTCCGTGAGACCCCGCTGCACACCCGCAGTACACGACACGAAAGTTCTTCAGCATGCCTGAGACCACTGGTGCCAGCTACGCCTCTGCGGGCGTCGACATCGAGGCGGGCGACCGCGCCGTCGAGCTCATGAAGGAGTGGGTGAAGAAGACGCAGCGCCCCGAGGTCGCCGGCCTCGGCGGCCTGGGCGGCTTCGCCGGCCTCTTCGACGCCTCCGCCCTGAAGCGCTTCGAGCGTCCGCTGCTGGCCTCGGCCACCGACGGCGTCGGCACGAAGGTCGACATCGCCCGCCAGATGGGCGTGTACGACACCATCGGCCACGACCTGGTGGCCATGGTCATGGACGACATCGTCGTCTGCGGCGCCGAGCCGCTCTTCATGACCGACTACATCTGCGTGGGCAAGGTCCACCCGGAGCGGGTCGCCTCCATCGTCAAGGGCATCGCCGAGGGCTGCGTCCTCGCCGGCTGCTCCCTGGTCGGCGGCGAGACGGCGGAGCACCCGGGCCTCCTCGGCCCGGACGACTTCGACGTGGCCGGCGCGGGCACCGGCGTCGTCGAGCACGACCGGCTGCTCGGCGCCGATCGCATCCGTACGGGTGACGCGGTCATCGCCATGGCCTCCTCCGGGCTTCACTCCAACGGGTACTCGCTCGTCCGGCACGTGGTCTTCGACCGCGCCGGCATGCGGCTCGACCAGCAGGTCGAGGAGCTGGGCCGGACCCTCGGCGAGGAGCTCCTGGAGCCCACGAGGATCTACTCGCTGGACTGCCTGGCGCTCACCCGGACCACCGAGGTGCACGCCTTCAGCCACATCACCGGCGGCGGCCTCGCGGCCAACCTCGCCCGGGTGGTGCCGGACGGCCTGCACGCCACCGTGGACCGCTCCACCTGGGCCCCGGGCGCGATCTTCGACCTCGTCGGCACCGCCGGCCGGGTCGAGCGCCTGGAGCTGGAGAAGACCCTCAACATGGGCGTCGGCATGATGGCCGTCGTCCCCGCCGAGTCGGTCGACGCCGCCCTCGCCACGCTGGCCGACCGGGGGCTCGACGCCTGGGTCGCCGGCGAGATCACCGAGCGCGGCGACAAGAACTCCGGCGCGGAGCTGGTCGGCGACTACGCGAAGTAGTCACCGGACGTACGGAAGAAGGGGCACCCCGCCGGGCGGGGTGCCCCTTCCTCGTGTCCCTGAGCCGCTCGCACCGCCCCTGAGCAGGACGGACCCCGAGCAGCACGAAAACTCGGTCCAGGGTGTCCCTGAACCGAGTTCCGGCGTTCAGAAGGTCAAGCGCGACGCCGGGACGACTGCGGACCGGACTCGTCGTCCTCGTCCTCGTCGTCCGTGTTGTAGAGATCCGCGTACTGCGCGTACGGGTCGTCTTCCTCGTCGTCGTCCTCGAACGGCTCGCCATTCGGCGGCTGGCTCGAAGTCGAAGCGCCCAGCTCATTGGCCAGACGCGACAGGTCAGTCCCGCCGCTGCTGTACTTCAGCTGGCGGGCGACCTTGGTCTGCTTGGCCTTTGCCCGGCCGCGCCCCATGGCTCGACCCCCTCGGTGACGGGGCTCGCTGGCCCCAGAGTCTTGACACGCGTTCATGATGCGAAACGGGCTCTCGGTGGAGAGACCGGTCCGTAGGGCTTCAACGGTACCTGTTTCCTCGGGTCTACGGTACGCCGTGCGCATCACATACCCCGGTACAGAACCATCGAGGTGCCCTTACCTCGCTGGTCAATCGCGATTTTAACCTCTTCTGGGGGGGTCGACCCGCCGACCGGCGTGAGCGAAGTCTCGCGGACGGCGGGCCGATCACTCCCCGTGAGCCCGACGGCTCAGCCGCGCCGGGCCTCGGCCATCCGCTGCTCGGCGATGCGGTCGGCGGCCGCGGCCGGCGGAATGCCGTCCGCCTTCGCACGTGCGAAGATCTCCAGGGTGGTGTCGAAGATCTTCGTCGCCTTCGCCTTGCAGCGGTCGAAGTCGAAGCCGTGCAGCTCGTCGGCGACCTGGATCACGCCGCCGGCGTTCACCACGTAGTCGGGGGCGTAGAGGATGCCGCGCTCCTCCAGGTCCTTCTCGACGCCCGGGTGGGCGAGCTGGTTGTTCGCCGCGCCGCAGACCACCTTCGCGGTGAGGACCGGGACGGTGGCGTCGTTCAGGGCGCCGCCGAGCGCACAGGGCGCGTAGACGTCGAGGCCCTCGACGCGGATCAGGGCGTCGGTGTCGGCGACGACCCGCACCTGCGGGAACCGGTCGGTGATCCGGCGCACCGACTCCTCGCGGACGTCGGTGATGACGACCTCGGCCCCGTCGGAGAGCAGGTGCTCGACGAGGTAGTGGCCGACCTTGCCGACGCCGGCGACGCCGACCTTCCGGCCGCGCAGGGACGGGTCGCCCCACAGGTGCTGGGCGGAGGCGCGCATGCCCTGGAAGACGCCGAAGGCGGTCAGGACGGAGGAGTCGCCGGCGCCGCCGTTCTCGGGGGAGCGGCCGGTGGTCCACCGGTTGGTCCGGGCCACCACGTCCATGTCGGCGACGTAGGTGCCGACGTCGCAGGCCGTGACGTAGCGGCCGCCGAGGGAGGCGACGAAGCGGCCGTAGGCGAGGAGCAGTTCCTCGGTCTTGATCTGCTCGGGGTCGCCGATGATCACGGCCTTGCCGCCGCCGTGGTCGAGCCCGGCCATGGCGTTCTTGTACGACATGCCGCGCGCGAGGTTGAGGGCGTCGGCGACGGCCTCGGCCTCGGTCGCGTACGGGTAGAAGCGGGTGCCGCCGAGGGCGGGGCCCAGGGCGGTGTTGTGCAGGGCGATGACGGCCTTGAGGCCGGTGGCGCGGTCCTGGCAGAGCACGACTTGCTCGTGTCCCCCCTGCTCCGAGTGGAACAGGGTGTGCAGGACGCCGTCGGATACAGCGGTCACGGTGGTGACTCCCAAGTACGAAGCGGCGGAAGGTCCCCCCTGAGGGTGGGGGAGGACACATTGCGCCATGAGATTAAGTCCTACCTGGCCGTAGGAAGGGCGGAGTGGGCCGGATCACCCCCTCGCGGGGTACCCGCGTGGAAGGATCGGGACATGTCGGTCGACTCCACGTTGCTCGTCCCGTACGCCGCGTACCTGCGCGTGTACGAGCCACTGGCCGCGTTCCCCGAGCCGGAGCGGACCCACTGGTCGCGGTACGCCCGCCGGCCGGGCATCCCGGGGGCCCAGGACGAGCTGCGGCGCTCGCTGGCGGACCTGGTGCCGGTGCCGCCGGTGCCCGTGCCGGTCCACGAGAGCGGCGAGGCCTTCGTGGCGCACCTGGACGGGGTCGTGGTGATCTGCCCCTGGCGGACCCGGCTGAGGGGCTGGCTGGCGCTGCGGGACCTGGTGGCGGAGAGCGGGCTCCCGGCGCCGGTCCTGGACGCGATGCTGCCGCCGGTGGTGCGGGACCAGGTGGCGGCGGACCACGAGCGGTGGCTGGAGCGGAACCCGGACGCGCGCCCGTGGATCAGGACGGCGGTGTGGCAGGTGCCGCTGCGCTGGTTCGCGCTCTTCGGGGACGAGGAGCGGGTGTACGAGCCGGGGGACCGGGCGGCGGGACGGGCGCCGGTGCTGCGCTACCGGACGACGATGGCGCAGGCGCGGCGGCGGCTGGCCCGGGCGCTGCGCGCGCTGCGGGACTCGGTGGACGAGGGGACCCTGGCGCGGGGTCTGGTCGACGTGGGCCGCTGGCTGGAGGAGTTCCATCCGCGGGCGCTCGTGGAGTTGGACTACGGCGGGCTCGTGCACGCGGTGGGGGAGGAGCGGCTGGCGGGGGACCGCTCGGCGGCGGACGTGGCGGAGGGGCTCGCGGCGCTGCGGGCGGGGGACGACGAGGCGGCGGGCGAGGTGTACACGCGGCTCGCGGAGCGCTGGCGGGCCGTCAGGGACCTGCGTCACGCGAACTGACGCCGCGGGGGGACCCGCGTGCCGCGCGAATTGACATAGGACGGGCAACTTCGTCAGGTGTGCATGGACAAGACATGCCCTGGCGGGGTAAATGATCTTCAGGTGGTTGGCCGGATCGATCTGTCCGGATCCGACGGGACGTTGGTCCTGAACCGGGCCTTTGGCTCAAGCGTGACGGACAGCACTAAACGCACCCTTGCGTCGATCACCTACCCTCGTGCCAAAATAGGACAAGGAGTCCGGGGAGGGTTCCTTCCGCCCAACTTTGGGCGGAACGCTCAGCATTGCACTCTATGGGGGGTCTGAGGACTCCTGATCACCCTGTGACTGATCGTCACAGTGGTGTGACTGTCCGTTATGGCATGGTCGGTCGACTTCTGCCGCTGATGAACACCTGCGAGGGCAATTCCATCGGTTTGGCCGACGTGGCTGGACGGATGGTGTAGTTGTAGTGCCGAGGAC
This sequence comes from Streptomyces sp. NPDC056503, assembly GCF_042794995.1. Lineage (NCBI taxonomy): Bacteria > Bacillati > Actinomycetota > Actinomycetes > Kitasatosporales > Streptomycetaceae > Streptomyces > Streptomyces sp. NPDC056503. The sequence goes on along the minus strand of NZ_JBHTST010000053.1, from coordinate 10,473 downwards.
AAGCCGTTCGTCCTATAACCGACTCGACCCGCTTCTGCCATTTCGGGCAAGGCGGGTCAAGGTGCAGAATTTAGAGGAAAGAACCGAGAAGGTTCGGTTCTCCCGAGGAGGCCGCTCATGACCGCTCGCACCCCTGATGCCGAGCCGCTGCTGACCCCTGCCGAGGTCGCCACGATGTTCCGCGTGGACCCGAAGACGGTGACTCGCTGGGCCAAGGCCGGCAAGCTCACGTCCATCCGCACCCTGGGTGGGCACCGTCGTTACCGCGAGGCCGAGGTTCGCGCTCTGCTGGCGGGCATTCCGCAGCAGCGCAGCGAGGCCTGAGGCTTCGGCGACAGCCGCAAGACACGCAACACCCCGTAGTACCGGGCGCGTCCGGGTCCCCCAATCCGGTCGCACGCCCCACAGCTCTGCCGGCGGTTCCTGCCCCAACAGGCCACCGTCAACGATCGCGCTGGACTCCGCCGGGTCCGGCGCGATCGTCTTTTTTGTGCCCGGCCCACCGGTCGCACGTGGGTGCAATTGCACATATTAAATTGAGCCGTTGTAGGGGCGGTGTAAATGAAGGGGTTCCTGAACGACTTTCAGTGACTCCCGTCACACTGCCGAAGGCTTGCCACTGAACAGCCTGCCACCCGGGGATCGTCTCCCAAGCCGCCGTTGGTCACCGGCCCGTGGGACTAAGGTCCCCCGTTCGGGTGGAGCCGGAACATGCGTCGGCACACGAAGAAGGCCCGCATCGAGATGATGCGGGCCTTCTACCGAAGCGACTCTGACGGGACTTGAACCCGCGACCTCCACCTTGACAGGGTGGCGAGCTAACCAACTGCTCCACAGAGCCCTCGCAGCCGGTCTTCCTTGGCTGCGAGAAGAACTGTACAGCAGGTCAGCGGTCTGGTCGAACTCACCACCGGCGGGCGGCCCGCGACCGCGACTCCTACCGTGCCGGGCCCGGCACGGCGGCGTCGATGGCCTTCACGATCCGCTTGTCCGACACCGGATGGGCCGTGCCCAGCGCGTGCGCGAAGTAGCTCACCCGCAGCTCCTCGATCATCCAGCGGATGTCCGTGACCTCGGCCGGCACCGGCCGGCCCTTCGGCAACTGCTCCAGGAGCCACGCGTACTCGTCGAGCATCTCGTGGACCTTCTCCATCCGGGTGGTGTCCCGCTGGACCCCGGTCGGCATCTGCTGGAGCCGCCGGTCCACCGCCACCAGGTAGCGCATCAGGTCCGGCAGCCGCTTGAGGCCCGTCCGGGTCACGAAACCGGCCGGCACGAGCCAGGAGAGCTGCGTCCGCACGTCCTGGAGGTTAGGCAGCAGGGCGGGGCTCGTGGTGGCCTTCAGGCGCCGCTCGCACGCCTGCCAGGCCGCCAGGACCTGCTGGACCTGGCCCACGGTGCGGATGGTCAGCTCCACCAGGTCGGCGCGGACCTTGTCGTACAGCTTCCGGAAGGACTCCTCGTCCCACGCCGGGCCGCCGTGGTCCGCGATCAGCCGGTCGGCGGCGGCGGTGGCGCAGTCGTCGAAGAGGGCCTGGATCGAGCCGTGCGGGTTGGCCGACAGGGCCAGCTTCTGCTGGTTGGTCAGCTTGTCGGAGGCGAACTTCGCCGGGTTCACCGGGATGTTCAGCATGATCAGCTTCCGGGTGCCCCGCCACATCGCCTGCGCCTGCTCGGCCTCCGAGTCGAAGAGCCGTACGGCGACGGAGTCGCCCTCGTCGACCAGCGCCGGATACGCCTTCACCGGCTGCCCGCCCCGCTTGGTCTCGAAGACCCGCGTGAGCGTCCCGATCGTCCACTCCCGCAGCCCCGCGCGCTCCAGCGAGGGCCCGGAGCCGTCCGGGCCCGCCGTGGCCGCCTGGGCGGCCTTGGAGAGCGCCTGGCGGGCCTTGGGGCGCAGCTTCAGGCGCAGCGTCTCCAGGTCCTTGTCCTCGGCCAGCTTCCGGCGCCGCTCGTCGACGATCCGGAAGGTGATCTTGAGGTGCTCGGGAACCTTCGCCCAGTCGAAGTCCTCCGGCGTCAGCGGGACGCCGACCATCCGCTGGAGCTCGCGCGCCAGCGCCGTCGTCAGCGGCTCCTGGACCGGCACGACCGCGTCCAGGAACCGGCCGGCGTAGTTCGGCGCGGGCACGTAGTGGCGGCGGATCGGCTTCGGGAGCGAGCGGATCAGCTCGGTGACGACCTCCTCCCGAAGGCCCGGGATCTGCCAGTCGAAGCCCTCGTCCGTCACCTGGTTCAGCACCTGGAGCGGCACGTGGACGGTCACGCCGTCCGCGTCCGCGCCCGGTTCGAACTGGTACGTCACCCGGAACTTCAGCGCGCCCTGCCGCCACGAGTCCGGGTAGTCGTCCTTGGTGACGGCCCCGGCCTTCTCGTTGATGAGCATCTCGCGCTCGAAGTCGAGGAACTCCGGCGCCTCGTGGCGCTTGTGCTTCCACCACGAGTCGAAGTGGGCGCCGGACACGACGTGTTCGGGGATCCGCTTGTCGTAGAAGTCGAAGAGCGTCTCGTCGTCGACGAGGATGTCCCGGCGCCGGGCGCGGTGCTCCAGCTCCTCGACCTCGGTGAGCAGCTTGCGGTTGTCGGCGAAGAACTTGTGGTGGGTGCGCCAGTCGCCCTCCACCAGGGCGTTGCGGATGAAGAGCTCGCGGGAGACCTCGGGGTCGATCCGGCCGTAGTTGACCTTGCGGTCGGCGACGATCGGGACGCCGTACAGGGTCACCTTCTCGAACGCCATCACGGCCGCCTGGTCCTTCTCCCAGTGCGGCTCGCTGTACGTCTTCTTCACCAGGTGCTGGGCGAGCGGCTCGATCCACTCGGGCTCGATCCGGGCGTTCACCCGCGCCCAGAGCCGGGAGGTCTCCACCAGCTCGGCGGACATCACCATCCGCGGGGGCTTCTTGAAGAGCGCCGAGCCGGGGAAGATCGCGAACTTGGCGTTCCGGGCGCCGAGGTACTCGTTCCGGGTGCCCTCGCGCTTCGGGTCCCGGCCACCGCCCTCCTTGGACTCCTTCACGTCCTTCAGGCCGACGTGGCTGAGGAGGCCGGAGAGGAGGGAGACGTGGACGGAGTGCTCCGGGGCGTCCTCCTCGCTGAGGTGGATCCCCATCTGCTTGGCGACCGTCCGCAGCTGGGTGTAGATGTCCTGCCACTCGCGGATGCGCAGGAAGTTCAGGTACTCCTGCTTGCACATCCGGCGGAAGGAGGACGAGCCGCGCTCCTTCTGCTGCTCGCGGACGTACCGCCACAGGTTGAGGAAGGCGAGGAAGTCGCTGGTCTCGTCCTTGAAGCGGGCGTGCTGCTGGTCGGCCTGGGCCTGCTTGTCGGAGGGCCGCTCGCGCGGGTCCTGGATGGAGAGCGCGGCCGCGATCACCATGACCTCGCGGGCGCAGCCGTTCCGGTCGGCCTCCAGGACCATCCGGGCCAGGCGGGGGTCGACGGGCAGCTGGGAGAGCTTCCGGCCCTGCTCGGTGAGGCGCTTCTTCGGGTCCTTCTCCGCCGGGTTCAGGGCCCCGAGCTCCTGGAGGAGCTGGACGCCGTCCCGGATGTTGCGGTGGTCCGGCGGGTCGATGAAGGGGAACTTCTCGATGTCGCCGAGGCCGGCGGCGGTCATCTGGAGGATGACGGAGGCCAGGTTCGTGCGGAGGATCTCGGCGTCCGTGAACTCCGGCCGGGTGAGGAAGTCGTCCTCGGAGTACAGCCGGATGCAGATGCCGTCCGAGGTACGGCCGCAGCGGCCCTTGCGCTGGTTGGCGCTGGCCTGCGAGACCGCCTCGATGGGGAGGCGCTGGACCTTGGTGCGGTGGGAGTAGCGCGAGATGCGGGCGGTGCCCGGGTCGATCACGTACTTGATGCCGGGGACGGTCAGCGAGGTCTCGGCGACGTTGGTCGCGAGGACGATCCGGCGGCCGGAGTGCGCCTGGAAGACGCGGTGCTGCTCGGCGTGCGAGAGCCGGGCGTAGAGCGGCAGGATCTCCGTGTCGAAGAGGTTCCTCCTGGTGAGCGCGTCCGCGGTGTCGCGGATCTCGCGCTCGCCGGAGAGGAAGACCAGGACGTCGCCCGGGCCCTCCTTCTGCAGCTCGTCGACGGCGTCGCAGATCGCGGTGATCTGGTCCCGGTCCGACTCCTCGGAGTCCTCCTCCAGGAGCGGTCGGTAGCGGACCTCCACCGGGTACGTACGGCCGCTGACCTCGACGATCGGGGCGTCGCCGAAGTGGCGGGAGAAGCGCTCCGGGTCGATGGTCGCGGAGGTGATGACGACCTTGAGGTCGGGGCGCCGGGGGAGCAGCTGGGCCAGGTAGCCGAGCAGGAAGTCGATGTTGAGGGACCGCTCGTGGGCCTCGTCGATGATGATCGTGTCGTACGCGCGCAGCTCGCGGTCCGTCTGGATCTCGGCGAGCAGGATGCCGTCCGTCATCAGCTTCACGAAGGTCGCGTCGGGGTTCACCTGGTCGGTGAAGCGCACCTTCCAGCCGACGGCCTCCCCGAGCGGGGTGCGCAGCTCCTCGGCGACCCGCTCGGCGACCGTGCGGGCGGCGATCCGGCGGGGCTGGGTGTGCCCGATCATGCCCCGGACGCCCCGGCCCAGCTCCAGACAGATCTTCGGGATCTGGGTGGTCTTTCCGGAGCCGGTCTCACCGGCGACGATCACGACCTGGTGGTCGCGTATCGCCTCCAGGATCTCGTCCTTCTTCTGCGAGACCGGGAGCTGCTCGGGGTAGGTGACGGCGGGCACGCGGGCGGCGTGCCCGTCGACGCGCTCCTTGGCCTTGGTCGCCTCTGCGGCGATCTCGTCCAGGACGGCCTCGCGGGCCTCGGGCTTGCGGATGCGGCGGGCGCCTTCGAGACGGCGGCCGAGCCGGTGGGAGTCCCGCAGCGAGACCTCGGCCAGGACGGACTGGAGGGCGGCGAAGGAAGTAGACATACGGAATCCAGGATCGCACCTGCGGCCGAGAAGCGGCGAACCGATTTACGAGCGTCCTGACGGCCGGATTGCGGTGGCTTGGGCCCCTTGCTCACGGAGTGTTCCCGGCCCGTGTCTAGAGTGCACCCCATGTCCAGCCCTCAGTCCTCCTCCAGGACCCGCCCCGTACTGGTCGTCGCGGGCGTGGCCGTCGCCGCCGCGCTGCTCGGCCTCGTCTCGTACACCGCCACCAAGCCGGCCGACCCGTCCGCCTCCGGTTCCCCGTCCGTCGCGGAGGTCTCCGCCGACCCGGAGGCGGGGGTGTACGAGCAGCTGGAGAAGTACGCCCGCCGGGACGCGTCCGACGGGCTCGCCCTGGGCCGCGCCGACGCGCCGGTCGTGCTGGTCGAGTACGCCGACTTCAAGTGCGGCTACTGCGGGAAGTTCGCCCGGGACACCGAGCCGGCCCTGGTGGAGAAGTACGTCGAGAACGGCACCCTGCGCATCGAGTGGCGGAACTTCCCGATCTTCGGCGAGGAGTCCGAGGCGGTGGCCCGCGCCTCCTGGGCCGCCGGGGAGCAGGGCCGCTTCTGGCAGTTCCACAAGGCGGCGTACGCGGAGGGGGCCAAGGAGAAGGGCTTCGGCGCGGAGCGGCTGCGGGCCCTCGCGACGGAGGCGGGCGTGCCCGACCTGGCCCGGTTCGCCCGGGACAGCGAGAGCGGGGCGGCCCGCGAGGCCGTACGGAAGGACCAGGAGCAGGGGTACGAGCTCGGGGCCTCCTCCACCCCCTCCTTCCTGGTCAACGGCCGGCCGATCGCGGGCGCCCAGCCCCTGGAGACCTTCACGGAGGCGATCGAGGCGGCGGCGGAGAAGACCCGTACCTCGGCGAAGGCCGGCCGGTGACCTCCGGGATCGGCTACTTCGCGGCCTTCCTCGGCGGCCTCCTCGCCCTTCTCAGCCCGTGCAGCGCCCTGCTGCTGCCGGCCTTCTTCGCGTACTCGATCGAGAGCCGGGCGAGGCTGGTGGCGCGGACCGCGATCCTCTACGCGGGCCTCGCCACCACCCTCGTGCCGCTGGGCGCCGCGGGCTCGCTCGCGGGACGCTTCTTCTACGGCCACCGGGACCTGCTGGTCGCCGCCGGCGGCTGGCTGATCATCGGGCTCGGCGTCCTGCAGATCCTGGGCCTGGGCTTCGCCTCGCGCCGGATGGCGGAGGCGAGCGGCCGCATCCGGCCCACCTCGGCGGTCTCGGTCTACGCCCTGGGGCTGGTCTACGGCCTGGCCGGCTTCTGCGCGGGGCCCATCCTCGGCAGCGTCCTGACGGTGGCGGCGCTGAGCGGCAGCCCGGCGTACGGCGGTCTGCTGCTGGCGGTCTACGCGCTCGGCATGGCGGTGCCGCTGTTCGTGCTCGCGCTGCTGTGGGAGCGGTACGACCTGGGGCGGCGGCGCTGGCTGCGCGGCCGTCCGCTGCGGATCGGGCGCTTCGAGGTCCACTCGACCTCGCTGGCGTCGGGTCTCTTCTTCGTGGCGCTCGGGACGCTGTTCCTGGTCTTCGACGGGACGACGGCGCTGCCGGGGCTGCTCTCGGTGGACGACTCCTTCGCCGTGGAGCAGCGGGTGGCCGAGTGGGGCCGCGCGGTGCCGGACTGGGCGCTGCTGGCCGGGGTCGTCGCGGTGGCGGGGCTCGTGGCGGCGGTGCGGAGCCGGGGCCGGGGCCGTACGCGGCAGCCGGAGTAGGCCGGACGCACCCGGCCGCCGGGGTGGCGGGGAGCCGCGCCGGCGGCCGGTGGCCGGAGTGGCGGGAGCCGCGCCCGGCGACCGGTGGCCGTGGCCGGAAAACAGGAAGGGCCCCGTTCTTTCGAACGGGGCCCTTCTCACTGTGGCTGGGGCCGGGGTCGAACCGGCGACCTATCGCTTTTCAGGCGATCGCTCGTACCAACTGAGCTACCCAGCCACGAAGCTGTTTCCAGCTTCGGCGACTCTGACGGGACTTGAACCCGCGACCTCCACCTTGACAGGGTGGCGAGCTAACCAACTGCTCCACAGAGCCTTGCTTGTGTACGAGCACTAGTCTCGCACACGGTTGTGCGTGCCCCCAACGGGATTCGAACCCGTGCTACCGCCTTGAAAGGGCGGCGTCCTGGGCCACTAGACGATGAGGGCTAACGGCCCCACCTGGCGCTTCATCAGCGCGTCGGGGACGTGAGAAGCATATGGGATGGCGGGCGGTATCGCCAAAACGGTTTCCGGGGAGGGGAGAATGGGCCTGTGCTGGAGATGACGCGCGAGGAGTTCGAAGAGCTTGTCGGCGAGGCCCTGGACCGGATCCCGCCGGAGCTGACGCGGCTGATGGACAACGTGGCGGTGTTCGTGGAGGACGAGCCCTCTCCGGACGATCCCGAGCTGCTCGGGCTCTACGAGGGGACGCCGCTGACCGAGCGGGGCGAGTGGTACGCGGGCGTGCTGCCCGACCGGATCACGATCTACCGGGGGCCGACGCTGCGGATGTGCGAGTCCCGCGAGGACGTCGTGGCCGAGACCGAGATCACCGTGGTCCACGAGATCGCCCACCACTTCGGCATCGACGACGAGCGGCTGCACGCGCTGGGCTACGGCTGATCCTCGGTTTCCGGCCACCGGCGGAGGTCGGGTCGAACAAGGGGTCGTCGTGCCGTGTCCCTTGCGGCGGCTGGGGAGTTGGGCAGGGAGACGCGTTCCTTCCCCGCATTCTGTGTCCTGGAGGTGCCTCCGTGCGCCATTTCCCCACCCGCGTTCGATGGGCCGCCGCCGCCCTCGCGGTCGCCGCGTGCGCCGGTCTGAGCGGCTGTATGAGTGTCGGCGACGAGAGCGCCCGCCCGGCGCCCGGAGCGAGCGGGGGAAAGCCGGGGGCCTCGGCCGAGCCGGACGGCGGCGGCACCGGTGAGCCGGACGGCGGCGGGGTGTACGGCGGCGGTCGCGGCGAGCGGCCCGGCGGCCCCGGCGCGGCCGGCGGGGACGGCAGGTCCCCGGTGCCGAGCGGTTCGCCCTCCTCCTCCGCCTCGCCCTCCGAGGGCGCGAAGCCCCCGGAGCCGGGCGAGCCCGGCGCCTCCGAGCCCTCCGGGACGCACCCCGAAGGCGGCGCGGCCGCCGGCGGCCAGGACGGGGCGGGCGGCGCCGCCGGGGGCGCGGGCGGCGGGGACGCGGGCGGAGCCGGCGGGAGCGGCGGCGCGGGCGGGGACGGCGGGGGTACGGGCGGGACCGGCGGAGAGGCCGGGGGCGCGCCGGGCGGCGGCGGGGGCACCCCCTCGCCGGAGCCGACGCCGGAGCCGACCCCGACTCCGGAGCCGACCCAGGAGCCGACGCCGGAGCCCACTCCCGAGCCGACCTCGAACCCGAGCGATCCGCCGAGTGAGGGACCCGCGACGCAGCTGGGCGGGGTGCGAGCGGCCGGGACGGTCACCGAACCGGCGGCATCACCGCAGGTGAGCCCGGTGTGAGACCGGGGTCACTCTCCTCGGCTTGCCTTGGGTGGGGGGGAGTGCGTATGGTGGTAGATCGTTTGATCCCATTTGCCCGGCGCCACGACCGAAGAGCGCCGTGACTGGCGCGTACTCTCCCCCTGCCGTGGCTGACCGCATTGAGGCGGTCTTAAGGCGAAACACGGAGTTGACGGGCGCGTGCCGAGACTCCGGAAGGTTTCGCATTTCGCATGTCCATTTCCAGTTCTGACCACACCGTCATGCCCGAGAACGACGAGATCACCGAGATCGTCGAGCTGGCCGACGACGCGGAAATCACCGACGAGGCCGTGGACGCGGCCGACCTGAGCGACGAGCTCGACGACGCCGACGACATCGACGCCGACGACATCGACGACGCCGACGCGACCCCCGAGATCACCTTCGGTGACCTGGGTCTGCCCGAGGGCGTCGTCCGCAAGCTCGCGCAGAACGGTGTGACCACCCCCTTCCCGATCCAGGCCGCGACCATCCCGGACGCCCTGGCCGGCAAGGACATCCTGGGCCGCGGCCGCACCGGCTCCGGCAAGACCCTCTCCTTCGGCCTTCCGCTGCTCGCCACCCTGGCCGGCGGCCAGACCGAGAAGAAGAAGCCCCGCGGCGTCATCCTCACCCCGACCCGTGAGCTCGCGATGCAGGTCGCGGACGCCCTCCAGCCCTACGGCGACGTGCTCGGCCTCCGCATGAAGGTCGTCTGCGGCGGTACGTCGATGGGCAACCAGATCTACGCCCTGGAGCGCGGCGTCGACATCCTCGTCGCCACCCCGGGCCGTCTGCGCGACATCATCAACCGCGGCGCCTGCTCCCTGGAGCAGGTCCAGATCGCCGTCCTCGACGAGGCCGACCAGATGGCCGACCTGGGCTTCCTGCCCGAGGTCACCGAGCTGCTCGACCAGGTCCCGGCCGGCGGCCAGCGCCTGCTCTTCTCCGCCACCCTGGAGAACGAGATCGACAGCCTGGTCAAGCGCTACCTGGTCGACCCCGTCACCCACGAGGTCGACCCCTCGGCCGGCGCCGTGACGACCATGACCCACCACGTCCTCGTCGTGAAGCCGAAGGACAAGGCCCCGGTCACCGCCGCCATCGCCGCCCGCAAGGGCCGGACCATCATCTTCGTCCGCACCCAGCTGGGCGCCGACCGCATCGCGGAGCAGCTGCGCGACGCCGGTGTGAAGGCCGACGCCCTGCACGGCGGCATGACCCAGGGCGCCCGTACGCGCACCCTGGCCGACTTCAAGGACGGCTACGTCAACGCGCTCGTCGCGACCGACGTCGCCGCCCGCGGCATCCACGTCGACGGCATCGACCTGGTCCTCAACGTGGACCCGGCCGGCGACCACAAGGACTACCTGCACCGCTCGGGCCGCACCGCCCGCGCCGGCCGCTCCGGTGTCGTGGTCTCCCTGGCCCTGCCGCACCAGCGCCGCCAGATCTTCCGCCTGATGGAGGACGCGGGCGTCGACGCCACGCGCCACATCGTCGGCGGCGCCGGCGCCTTCGACCCCGAGGTCGCCGAGATCACCGGCGCCCGTTCGCTGACCGAGGTCCAGGCCGACTCGGCGAACAACTCGGCCAAGCAGGCCGAGCGCGAGGTCGTCGACCTGACCAAGCAGCTGGAGCGCCTCCAGCGCCGCGCCGTCGAGCTCCGCGAGGAGGCCGACCGCCTCGTCGCGCAGGCCGCCCGCGAGCGCGGTGAGGACCCGGAGAGCGCGGTCGCCGAGGTCACCGAGGCCGCCGAGGCCGAGGTCGCCGAGGCCGCCGCCGAGGCCGAGCGCACCGCCCGCGAGGAGCAGCGCCGCGAGGAGCGCCCGGCCCGCGACGAGCGCGGCAACTACGAGCGCCGTGACCGCGGTGGTTTCCGTCGGGACAACGACCGTCCGTCGTTCCGTGACCGCGATGACCGTGGTGGCGACCGTGGTGGCTTCCGTCGCGACGACCGTCCGTCGGGTGGTTTCCGTCGGGACAACGACCGTCCGTCCTTCCGTGACCGCGATGACCGTGGTGGCGACCGTGGTGGCTTCCGTCGCGACGACCGTCCGTCGGGTGGTTTCCGTCGGGACAACGACCGTCCGTC